>CAUTOC010000009.1:0-65957 GCA_963539695.1 uncultured Catonella sp.
GTTCGTTTAATTTCCTGAAAAGATTTTTACTTGATTTTGTCTTCAATCCTTCTAATACAGTATCTTTCAAATGAGGAAACTGTTTCAAAAAAATATCTATTTCCTCATAGGATTTCTGATAGGCTTCTACATCTTTTCTGTTCATCATCATATAAATTTTATCATTCGGATTTTTACGATATCCCTCATAATGCTCTCTTTTGCTGATACAGATTTGAATATGCTTAACCACTTCCTTTATCCTCTTTTGTTCCCATGAAAGTTTATCAAATTCTTGTTTCAATTCATTTTTTTGAAATGATATTTTTTGAATTCCTTTTTCCAATGCTTCCATAGAGTTAAAGCCTTTATCTCTTATTTTTAACAGAATTTTGGAGGCTACTTGCATATTGGTATAAACTTCCCAATCCTGATTTCCATATTTGGTTTTATCAACAAACTCTCCTATTTCTTTATCTTTATTTCGGATTCTTTCTTTGATTTTTTCTTCTGTGTAATTATCCCCTATGGTTTTCGCTCTGGTAAATCTCTGCTGATTTTTCTGTTTGAAAGCAATATACTTTCCAAACTTAATTTCATATCCATATTGTTCCATTATTTTAAGAAAATGTTCCCAGTTTATTGCTTTTTGGATTACTCTATCCATATCAAATTGAAGTCTTGATTTATAACTTTTACCTTTTTTATCTTCATTCCAATCGTACCAGCTTACAAATTTTCTTCGCTTAATCTCGTTGATTTCCTTTTGAGTTTCCAGGTCGATGACAGATAAATTATGCTCCCTGCAAAGCTTGTCGCTCTGATTTCGAATATTCATATAGGAGCCGTAATAGGAATGATATACCTTACCCTTATCAACATCGATCGAATTAAAAATGATGTGATTGTGGATATGGTCTTTATCGATATGTGTCGCTAAAACATATTCATATTTCCCCTCTAAAATCTTTTCGCAAAGTTCAATTCCCACCTGATGAGCTTCTTCAAAACTCACTTCTTCCGGCACAAAGGATTGAATTAAATGATGAGCTAAAGTTTTCGTTCTTGAGTTAAACTGTTTCTTGGTAAGTTCAAATTCTTTATGAGCATTTTCTCTGCTGCATAGGTGCGTTGTAACATAGATTTCATCATCTGTCTTATCTCCGTTACAGATATAATCTATCGCCTTTTTAAGAGTAGTTTTAATCGGATGTATCTTTGTAACAGCCATTACCCTACAACCTCATTGATAATATAGTCAGAAACTTTTTCTCTAAATTCTGACAGGAAAAGAAGTTCTCCTTGCAAAGCTTTCTTAGTGCTTTCAATATCATCTTTATAAATAACTCCTGTGCTGTTTACCGCCTTTGCAATTTGATTCAGGTTTGCTGAGTTACGACTGACAAGAGAAGATAATTCCCTCAGTTCTTTTCTGAAGGCTCCGGAAATATCAATGCTGATAATTCTGTTCTTAAAAATACTGTCCCTATAAAATTCTCTCTTGCTCTTAAAATTGGTCAATGCAAATCTTCTATTTAATTCTTTCATATCTTCTTCGTTCACCATAAAATGAACGGTATAATTATTTTTACGATTAACTATCTTTGACATATTTTATAGTTCCTTTCTCATTCGGGGTATTAGGGTTCTCCCTAGGGTCTGCCCCAGCCAATTATCTCCAACGAAAATTTATTTGAGTTGCTGAGATAATTAGGCGAGGGTAAAATTGATTAAGCTGAATTGTCAGCTTACAAGCCTACTTTTGGAACTGTGGTCAAAAAGTATATGCTTGCTATCTAACTATAATTCATGATTTTTACAAATTCGTCTTTAACTTACACAGAAAAAAGTGGATGTAACTTTTCAGTTTTACCGTTTGCACCGTTCATACCGTACGACATTTTCTTATATACAAAACATCAAACGGTACGAACGGTTTGAACGGCATTTTAATAAATTACATCCTCTGAATTATATTTAACTTGATAGTTATTGTTGTTTTTGCCTCGCTTCATTGTAATGCTGATTCCATTTTTTCTGAGAACTTCTTTATTACGATTTAAGGTCTTGCCGAATTGTTGCGGACTTTCTATCTCTAATTTTATCTTTGAGCAAATATCAACTATTGTTCCATCTATTTCTTTTAATTTAGGCATGACCTGCACCAATCTTTGAATTGACGGTTCCAGCATTTCAATCGGATCAATTTTATCAAGTTCCAATACCTTTTTTGAAGGATGAATTTTTACTTGGTATACCTTTGATTCAAAAAGCCTACTGGTTACATCTAAGTTGAATTCCGTATCAAATTCCGATGCTTTATCAATAGCTATTATGGTGTCTACTGAACCGGATAATGCTTGAGAACCTATCACTTTTTCACTCACACTTTTGGTAGATGAATCCTTTTTTGTGTGATACATCATAATAAAAGTGCAACCATATTTTTCTATAAGCTCATAATACTTAGCCATAACCTCATAGGTGTCATTGTAATCATTGGCATTATATTTTCTGTCATATTTTATCTTAGAAAAAGTATCTACAATAAAGACTTCATAGCCCAAATCCGTATCTGCTTTGACGATTCTTTCAAACTCACCAAAGTCTACATAACTTGTGCCTTCATAAAATTTCATAGTGTTTGAACAAGGTATATCTAATCTCTTAATTCTTTCTTGAATAAGTTTTCCGGATAGTTCGTTACAATAGTAAACAACATTTGTTTTACGCACCTTGTTTTCAAGAAAATCAATTCCTTCATTGATACATATCCCAAGATTAAGTCCCAATGCCGTCTTACCTTTTTTAGGTGAAGCTACAATCAATGTAATACTTTTTCTTGCAATGATATTGTCCACAATATACTTATCAGAGGCATCAAACTCAGTATCTATCGTATATGCTTTCAACGAACTGCCTCCCTTGTTTTTCTGTGATAGTTATAATCCCAATAATTCGTTCCGCCGACTTTCTGTGCCTTCTGAATACTTTGATTTAAGTATTTAATGTAGGCTGCCTCAGTTCTTCTTTTACTCATATCACCCATTCGGTTTAAGGCTGATTTCAGGAAGATCTCAAGCATTAAATCTGCATTTCCATGTGTAAAGCTGTTTAAGATAAGAAGCAACCCGAAATCGTCTTTGCTTGCATCACCTGTGGAATATTCACCTCTAAAAAGCTCTCTTCCTTTGCTATTAGTTATATAGATTGCCTTTAAAATTCCTTCAATATCCGGCACATCGCTATCTATATTTTTATAATAGGAAATTCGTTCTCTTATTGTTTCTTTAAGAGCATATTTTTCATAATAAAGGTTCAACTTATACTGTTCATTCTGTACTTCCGTGCAAGTTCCTATAACATCACCTGTCATAGCAATGCACTTATTTGACTTATACATTTCAAAACGATCAGCTTGATTGTTGATATTCTTATGAATTCTGCCCTTGGCAAATATGTGGACTCCGTTGCCCGATACGGAAATTTCCTTATATGTTTCGCCAAAATCACTTATGATGTCTCGCACATCCTCAAAGCTGTCCTTAACATTATCTAAATCAATGCAGACAAAAGGATCATATTCAGTTAAAACAAATGATAGTCCATCACAGCCGCTTCTTTCCAATCCATCTAAAGCAGTTTCAAAATCTGTCCAGTTTTCTTCTTTGTTCCACTCATTCGATTCACAAGTGATTGGACTGATTGGAATCTTAACCATTTTTATATTTCCGTTTTTATCTTCGTTATGGTAAATCTTGAACCATAACCATTGCCTGCGTTCTTTTAATTCCTGCGGAATATTGTTAATATATTTTTCTTTGTTTATCATTTTTTACCTCCATATTTTTGTTGATGATAGAAGTACAACCTGATAAAATATTTTTTAGGAGTTGCAATCTTATCAGGTTGCTTCCCCACTCTATCTATTGCCATAGGTAGAGTCATTTTTATTTCTATTCACCGTTTCAAACATTTCCGGAATATATGCCGGAAGTTCAAGTTTATTTTCATCCATATCGCAGTCCAAATTAACATTTTTAAAATAATCTTCAGGCATCTTCAGTTTCGTTTTCAGTTCATCAAACACTCTTATATTTCCAAATACCTCAACTTTATGATTTATGCTCATTTGAATCATATAATCCTGTTTGTTTAATCCTGATAATGCTATTTTCTCTTCCAATAAACTTTTTTCTTCCTGAGACATTCTGAAATTCACTATAATATTTCTTTTTCTGTTGTTATCAACTTTCAGTTTTCTACCTTTTGTTTGTAGACTTACTCTTTTAAATATCTTACTCATCTTAATAAACTTAATTCCTTTCTTTCTCTATCGTTTCAATGATTTCCAACTGTTTTGACGGATATAAATGTGCATAATTTAAGGTTATCGAGATACTTTCATGACCTAATCTTTCTGCAATCACCACAGGAGAAAAGCCTTGCTCTATCAAATATGCAACATGAGAGTGTCTTAAATCATGAACTCTAATTCTTTTTACTCCTGATAATTTACAGCCTCTATCCATTTCATGATGTAAATATGATTTTGTAAAAGTAAATAGCCTTGCCTTTGAATCCAGATGATAATACATTCCGAAGAAATCAGACATTTCATCACATAGAAATTGTGGTAGTTGAATTACTCTATTACTTTTTTCCGTCTTTGGACTTGTAATATAATCTTTTCCTTTTAGCCTTTGAAATGATTTAGTGATTGTTAAAGTTTTCTTTTCAAAGTCAAAGTCATCTTTTGATAATGCCAGCAATTCACCTTCTCTAATACCGCACCAATAAAGAATCTCGAAAGCATAATATGAAGCAGGCTTACTTTTAATACTTTCAGCAAATTTTTCATACTCTTCTTTCGTCCAAAACAACATTTCCTGTGCCTTTGATTTTCCCATCTTAGTTGTTTTATGAGCAGGATTGCTTGTTAATCCATAATATTTATTTGCATGGTTAAGAATTGCATTTAATTGATTCTGAATCGTTCTTAAATAAGTTTGAGAATATGACTTACCTTCACCATCAGATTTTTTAAGTAATTCATTCTGCCACTGTAAAATATCCGGAGCCGTTATTTCAGCTATAGATTTTTTGGCAAAGTAAGGTATTATTTTCGTTTCTATAATATGCACCTTTGTTAAGTAGGTGTTGTATTTAATTCTCGGTCTTAAATCATTCAAATAGATTTCAACAAATGACTCAAAAAGCATATTCAAATCTCTCGATTTACTTGCCAAAAACTCTCGTTCATACTCCAAAACCTCTCTCTTTGTAGCGAATCCACGCTTTGTGTGAATCTGTTTCATCCCTTGCCAATCAACATACCTTAAATAGATTTTCCATGTACCTCTTTCTTTATCCTTGCTGGCTGACACATCATCACCTCCTATACTTCTTTCGTTTGTCCATAACAGTTTTCTTCATAAAATTTTCGATTAACCTTACCTGCAATCACTATCAGGTTCGGATTGTCTTTTAGCATTCTCTCATTTAATTCTTTTATCATTTTGTATGCTTTGGGTTTGGAAACTCCCCAATCTTTGCTGACTTCTTCAGCATCAACATACATCTTTCTCATATTTTTCCTCCTCTCTTGTTTATTTGAACTTGCAATATTTATTAGTATACTGATTTATATAATATAAGTCAATAGTTATTTCTAATTTTTATCAAAATTTCTCTTTATTTTTAGTATACGATTTGATATAATAAGATATAATAAATATAGGAGATTATAATATGAACAATAAAACTGTATCGGAACGATTGAAATATCTTCGTTCTATAAATAAAAAATCACAAAAAGAATTTGCCGAGTTTTTGGGAATACCTCAACCGTCCATGTCTGCATACGAAAATGGTAAAAACAATCCTACAATAGATGTGCTGATAGATATTGCCGATAAATGCAAAGTATCTTTAGATTGGCTTGCCGGAAGAAGTGACTATACTTTAGGTCTTTCAAGTATGAGAGAATTTGTATTATTTATGTATGAACTGGCAATGAAAAAAGAAATCGGATTCAAAATAATTGTAGAAGATAAATTCCCGAATGATATTGAAACAGAAGAGAATAAATGGAATGTTAAGCTTGTGTTCTATGGCAATGACAAAGAGCATCCGTTTAATGCAGATGTTTGCAATATTTTAAAAGAATTGTCTGATATTCTGTTTGACTTGGAGTCTTACTCTATTACAAAAGAGCAGTTTGATTCTATGAAAAATAAGTCTGTAGAGTATTACACTCTACCACTAACACAGAAAGAGTTTGAGGAACTTTCAAGAGATGAGATTTTGAAGAAGAGAATTGAATACTTGAAAGAAAATAATTTACTATAAAACAAATAGGTTATAAAGAAAAGGAAATATTTCATATGAGTTTAGATCAATGTATTCGTAATCTAAATCAAATAGATAAAGAACTTGCCGATTTGGAGAAAAAGCTTGCCGAGGAATTAAAAAATGAAGCTAATAAAACAAGAAAAATTAATGATATTAGCAATAGTATAACTAAAAATACTTCTGCTTCTTCATATTCTTCTAAGATGAAACAAATACAAGGATATCAAAATGATATTGCAAAAATATCAAGCAAAAAAGCTGATATAAATAAAAGGATCGCCGATAAAAGAAAAAAAAGATTAGATGCAATGCAAAAACTTCAAAAAGAACAAGTCAATGAGGCGAAAAAAATTGAAAAACAGCAAAAACAAACATATCAAAATTATGAAAACCGCATTAAAATTTTAACTTCTCAAATTTCAGAATTAACCAATTACAATAACGGAAATAGAAATATATATTCTGATGAAACAAACGAAGAATACGATGTTTTCATCTCTCATGCTTCTGAGGATAAAGAAAGTTTTGCAAATGACTTATATAATTCGCTAAAAAATGCAGGTGTCAAAGTATGGTATGATGAACTATGTATATCTTGGGGAGATAGCCTTCGTTCAAAAATTGATAACGGTTTAAGAAAATCAAAATATGGAATTGTAATATTATCTAATTATTATATAAAAAAAGGGTGGACTCAATATGAACTAGACGGATTATTTCAAATTGAAATGACTGGCGGAAAAACCATACTACCTATATGGCATAATATCTCTAAAAAAGAGGTTCAAGATTTTAGCCCAACACTAGCTGGAAGAATGGCTTTAAATTCTGCCATGATGACACCTAATGAAATAGCAAAAGAACTCATCAATATTTTAAATCTCAATCAATAACACAATATTAATGGATTATTAAAAAAATCACCAAGGGACTATTAAATTCCTTTGGTGATTTTTAATCTGCAAGCATTTTGCAAGCACAACGCTCACAAAACGGTTAATTATAAGGCTTTAGAACCTATTTTTAATCACTCAAACTCAATCGTCCCCGGTGGCTTACTGGTTATATCATACAGTACCCTGTTAACTCCTCTGACCTCATTGATTATCCTACTCACCACCCTCTGCAATACCTCCCAAGGTATCTCGCTTGCCTCGGCTGTCATAAAATCAGTTGTATTTACCGCCCTCAGTGCAACCGCATAATCATAGGTTCTCTCATCACCCATTACACCTACTGACCTCATATTCGTAAGTGCCGCAAAATACTGACCTATACTCTTGTCAAGCCCTGCATTAGCTATCTCTTCTCTGTAGATGGCATCTGCATCCTGAACTATTTTAACCTTCTCGGCAGTTACTTCTCCTATTATTCTTATGCCTAGTCCCGGTCCTGGAAATGGCTGGCGGAATACAAGGCGTTCAGGGATGCCAAGTTCAAGACCGACCTTTCTTACCTCGTCCTTAAAAAGATTGCGGAGCGGTTCAATAATTTCCTTAAAATCTACATAGTCAGGAAGTCCGCCTACATTGTGGTGTGATTTGATTACTACAGATTCTCCGCCTACACCGCTTTCCACTACATCAGGATAAATGGTTCCCTGTACAAGATAGTCTACTGTTCCGATTTTCTTAGCTTCTTCTTCAAATACACGGATAAATTCCTCACCTATTATCTTACGCTTGGTTTCAGGCTCTGTAACTCCGGCAAGCTTCTCGTAGAATCTCTCTTTTGCATTTACTCTTATAAAGTTAAGCTCGTAGCTGCCATTTGGTCCAAATACAACTTCTACTTCGTCACCTTCATTTTTACGGAGCAAGCCATGGTCTACAAATACACAGGTAAGCTGCTTACCGACTGCCTTAGAAAGAAGAACTGCCGCTACAGAGGAGTCAACGCCACCTGATAAGGCACAAAGCACCTTGCCGTTTCCTACTTTTTCTCTGATTTCCTTTATGCTGCTTTCTGCAAAAGCCGACATTTTCCAGTCTCCTGCACAGCCACAGATATTATGTACGAAGTTTGAAAGCATTTCCTTGCCGTATTCGGTATGAAGCACTTCCGGATGGAACTGGATTCCATAAAGCCCCGCCTCTACATTTTCAATAGCCGCATTTGCGGTAGATGAGGTATGAGCAATAGAAGTAAAGCCCTCTGCAAGCTTTGATATATAGTCAAAATGGCTCATCCATACAATTGATTTTTCAGGAATTCCGTTAAAAAGCTTTGAAGAAATGTTGAAAGTAGTTTCTGTCTTTCCGTATTCTCTATGCTCCGCCTTTTCAACCTTTCCGCCAAGGACATGGCTCATAAGCTGTGCTCCGTAGCAAAGTCCAAGCACAGGTATTCCCATTTTAAATAATTCCTCACTACAGGTTGCAGCATTTTCTTCATATACACTGCTTGGCCCTCCTGTAAGAATAATTCCCTTAGGGTTCATTTCCTTTATTTTAGATAATTCTGTCTTGTAAGAATATATTTCACAATAAACATCGGCTTCACGCACTCTTCTGGCTACAAGCTGGTTGTACTGTCCTCCAAAATCAATTACAACTACTAATTCTTTTTTCACTTAAAACTCCTTTCAATTCCAAATGAAGTATTATTAAAAAAATATACCATAAATAATCCTATTATTCAATTCTCAAGAATACAACCATACAAATTTTTATTAAGTTTTAACATAATGATACAAGTGTCAAAAGTATAAAAAATAATAAATCTATACTCTCTTTAATATCTTCTCAATAATTAGTATAATATCTAAAAATACAAAGGAGATATGTATGAATACTTTTTTTATTGCCGATTTACACTTTGATGACATAAATATTAAGAATTATGAAAACCGTCCTTTTACCTCTGTAAATGCTATGAACCATGAATTAATTAAAAATTGGAACAAAACTGTAGATAATGACGACGAAGTTTATCTGCTTGGAGATATAGGAAATATCGCTTATATACCTATGTTAAACGGTAGTAAATATCTTGTTAAAGGCAACCATGATACCTTTGACAATAATTTTTACAGAACCAACGGCTTTACTGAGGTATATGACCTTCCCGTCATATATAAAGGCTTTTGGATATTATCACATGAGCCTTTATACATCAACAACAATATGCCTTATGCAAATATCTTCGGACATATACATGGCAATCCGAACTATCTTTCTGCAAGCAGTCATGGATTCTGTGTAAGTGTGGAAAGAATAAACTATACTCCGGTAAGCTTTGAAACCATACAAAAAGTTGTCACAGAGTGTAAACAATAGCTTATAAAGCTGAATTTACATATTTTGCCTTTTTCATATAAACAGTGCATTATATTTCTTAATAAAATCAAGGGTTGTCACATTAAAATATAATAACAAAACATGTAAATTTATTGTTAAATAATCACAATATTTTGCATATTTTTTCTTAGTGCGACAACCCCGCTGATATAAAATTACTACAACTTAGTTTCTCGTAACCCTTGTAAAACCATTTGTAATCTGCCCATTTTTTGAAAAATGGCTATTTACTCATATTTTTACAAGTCAAAAGATAATAAATTTTTTACCCGGAAAACTTGTAGCAAATTTTTATACTTGTACCGTATTATATTAACATCAAAAATATTTACGCATCCTTTAAGAATGCCTTATAGCAAAGATATGCCTCGTAAATATCAGCCTTACAGCTTATTTCCCAAGGAGAGTGCATATTCATAACAGCCACACCCGAGTCGATTACTTCCATATTATAATTAGCCGCTATATAAGCGATAGTTCCGCCGCCGCCCTGATCTACCTTACCAAGTTCTGCGGTTTGAAAGGTTATATTATTATCCTTCATTATCTTCCTAATAGCTGCCATATACTCGGCAGTTGCCTCATTACTTCCACTCTTACCGCGAGAACCCGTATATTTATTAAATACAATTCCTTTTCCAAAGTAAGCTGTATTCTTCTTCTCATTTACATTAGGATAATTAGGGTCAAAAGCTGCACTTACATCAGATGAGAGCATACGGGAATTAGCAAGAGCTCTTCTTAGGTCAAGTTCATTATATTCTCCCACAAGGTTCATAACCTCTGCCACTACATTTTCAAAAAATCTGGAATGCATGCCCGTAGCACCTACACTGCCTATCTCTTCTTTATCTACAAGCAAGCAACAAGCTGTCTTATCAGGAGTCGGAGCATCAATTACGGCTTTAAGCGAAGTATAAGCACATACCCTGTCATCCTGTCCGTAGCCCATTATCATACTGCTGTCAAGTCCGTAGTGTTTAGCTTTTCCGGCAGGAACTATTTCAAGATCCGCCGATAGAAAATCTTCTTCCTCTATGCCATATTTATCCTTTAAAATCTTTAATATATTAGCCTTTACAGCCTCTTTCTTCTCACCTTTAAGCGGTATACTTCCAAGCATTACATTAAGGTCTTCTCCTTCTACCACCTTAGCAGCAGTCTTTTGCAGCTGATCTGCAGAAAGATGAATAAGTAAGTCCGTAATTCCGATTACAGGTCCTTCTTCATCTTCACCTATACAAATATTTACAGATGTTCCATCCTCTTTTACCACAACTCCATGTATAGCCAATGGAAGCGTTACCCACTGGTACTTCTTAATACCTCCATAATAATGTGTATCAAGCATAGCAAGTTCGGTATCCTCATAAAGCGGAACCTGCTTAGCATCTATTCTAGGTGAATCTATGTGTGCACAAAGTATATTTAAGCCTTCTGCTAAAGGTTTCTTTCCTATTACAAAGAGTGCAAGTGCCTTACCCATATTTGACATATAAACCTTGTCACCCGCTTTTAACTTTTTCTTCTTTACAATAAGTTCACTAAGGTTTTTGTAGCCTGCCTTTTCTGCCTGCCTTATTGACTCATCCACACATTCTCTTTCAGTTTTGCAGTCTGAAATAAACTGTCTGTAGGTTTCACTTAATGCAAAGCAAGCCTCAAGTGCCTTTTTATCATACTTCTTCCAAGCATTCTGCCTTATCTCCTTTTGTTTATTTTCTGTTTTTTTCTCCGTTTTTTTTGCTGCCATTTTATCTCCTTTCAATCCCTTATAAACATGGGGTGTATTTTCCATTAAAATTTTTATTACCGGCATATTACCAAGTTTGATACCATTTGTGCTACAACTAATCTATCTTGAAATTATTTTTATAATATGCTATATTTATGGAGAAGAGAGTATCCATGTTAAATGTATACTCCCTAAGATTTGGTGCTGATGTCCATAAGGACGCACCTATCTTGTATGTCGGACAAGATAGAAAATATTACTTTCTCTTTTTGAGATAAGTAAGAATGTTTATGATAAGACCTCCAAAGGACATCAGCAGTGCTAATATCCCCAGAAAAATCATAATGATTTCATAATCTGTCATACACATCCCTCCCTTCGTATTATTCCGATTACCCGGTTTATACTTAGGGAGTTTTTAATTTTTCCATTCTGCCACAGATACTCTCCGAAAATCATTCTAGCACACCAAACTTATACTTTCAATAAACTACAAAATATTTTTACTTAAAAAATAATTCAAAAATCCCCTAACCCTTTAGTTATCTATTAACAAATGATATAATGTGAACACTTAACGACGACGCACCGTAGGTGCTAGTGCTGTGCAAATCAAGCCGTAAGGCGAAGATTGAGTTTAGTGACGACGCACCGTAGGTGCTAGTACCTTTAGGTAGAGCGGTATCTAAGCACTTAGTGACGACGCACCGCAGGTGCTAGTGCTGTGCAAGCGAGCCGCTTTTGGCAAAGACTGAACTTAGTACTTATGATATAATGTAAGCACTTAGCAATGACACGGCTAAAATGCCGGTATTATCAGGTAGGCTATAATTCAAAAAATTAATTAATATAGTTTAATCTACGGTCAAGTTAATTGAGATGAAATGGAGAAAAAATGAAGGATATAATTGAAACTTCCGAATTAGTACAGACAGATGTAGAAATTAATAACGAAAAACTTGTAAGCGTAATTATTCCATGCAGAAATGTCGCAAAATGGCTGCCACAGTGTTTTCTTTCCCTCGTTAAGCAAACTATCGGAATAGAAAATATTGAACTTATTTTTGTAGATGATGCCTCAGATGATGACGGAGCTACTTTGTCACTTCTAGGCGAAATGGAAAAAGCTTATCCTGAAAGTATTGTAATAATAAGCCTTGATAAAAATATAAGGCAGGGAGGAGCAAGAAATATTGCACTTAAATACGCCACCGGAAAATATATTGCTTTTGTAGATGCAGATGATTTTGTCGCAGAGAATTTTTTGCTTGAGGTTTATAAAGAGGCAGAGAAGTCAAATGCCGATATAGTTCAATTTGAACATTTTTTATTTACTGAGAGCGGACTTGTGATAAACTCGGCTAAATTAGAGAGAGAATTTATTACCATAAAGACAGATGATGACAGAAAAAAATTTTTGTTTGAAGAAAAACTTACCTGTGGCTGTTGGAATAAACTTTATAAAAGAGAACTTATAGAAAAAGCGACAGCTGTTTTTGCCGAAAAAGTCATATATGAAGAGCCTTTATTTGTCTATCCGCTATTTTTTCATTGTAGTAAGGTACTTATACTGGATAAACCCTACTATTATTATAGACAGAATAATTCGGGAACTATGCGTAATGATATGAAAGAAAAAAACACTTTATTTGAACATTCACTTGTGCAGAAACAAGTGCTTGAAACTATGAAAAAAACTGAGTTTTTTAGTAAATTTTATGAAGAGATAAAATTATATTTTCTGCACTCTTATTTATATGAAACTCTGCTTTTTGCTAAAAAAAGAGGAATAAAAATTGATTTTAAAGAATTTCTTCCATTAACGAGATTTGCCCTAGAAGAATACAAAGACATAGACTGTTCACCATTTGCAAAATATATACCTAAACAAATAAAATTATTTAAGCTGATTAAGCAAGGAATTACAAAAGCAGACTATGACAATTATGTCAATGAACTTAATTAAGACATAGCCCCCTGTCTTACAATCAATACTTGAATATACAATATCAAGTCATACAAGCAAAAAGACCGCTATTTCTAGCGGTCCTACTTATCATGTGTACTATAATATTATCTAAGTAATGAAAGAACACCCTGTGTAGACTGATTAGCCTGTGCAAGCATAGCCTGACCTGCCTGTGCAAGAATGTTATTCTTACTGAACTCAACCATTTCTTTAGGAACATTGGTATCACGGATACGCGATTCAGCTGCCTGAGTATTCTCAGAAATATTATCAAGGTTAAGCACTGTATGCTCAAGACGATTCTGAAGAGCACCAAGTTCAGATCTCTGTGCAGATACTGCCTTAATAGCTACCTTTACACTTGTCATAACCTTTCCGGCATTTTCATTAGTTCCTACAAGCTCTGTAAGTTCATCTGAACCATCCTCTGCTTCCTGAATACCCTCTAAAGCACCTGCTCCATCTGCATCTCCACCGGTCAAGCCAATGGTTTCAGCGTTCATATTCTTTATAGAAATTTCAATATTCTGACCCTCTAAAGCTCCTACCTGAAGGAACTTCTTGTTGTCATCTCCACCGAAAGTTCCGTCCAAAAGATTCTGTGTATTGAACTGTGTAGTAGACTGAATACGGTCAATCTCTATTGTAAGCTGTTTAAGCTCTGCTGCGATTGCTCCTCTATCTTCGCTTGTGTTAGGGTCATTCGCTGCCTGAACTGCAAGCTCGTTCATTCTCTGAAGAATTGAGTGAGTTTCATTAAGTGCACCTTCTGCTACCTGGATAAGTGAGATACCGTCCTGAGCATTAGTTGATGCTCTGTTAAGACCTCTTACCTGACTTCTCATCTTCTCAGAAATTGTAAGACCTGCCGCATCGTCTGCTGCTCTGTTAATCTTAAATCCTGATGAAAGTTTCTCAGATGACTTTGCCTGTAACGCACTTGTAATTCCTAACTGTCTGTTAGAGTTCATTGCTGTAAGATTGTGCTGTACTACCATAATAAATTTCCTCCTTGAATTTGCATCCAGCTTCCCTGCTGAATAAATTTTAATATTTTTGAAAACTTTAAGTCTCTCTAAGGCCGTACACTCCGTTAGAGTGACTTTAAGTTTTACTTTCAAATTATATATCGGCTGTTCTAAAAAAAACTTTAGCTTTTTTTAAATTATTTTTTATGATCTAAAAAATATGTACTTTCTCCTGTATTTCCGCTCATATTGCTATAATATTTTGTAACTGCACTGCTGTTAAGATTATAACTCTTAATCTTATCCTTGCTTTTAGAAACTTTCATATCGAACTTAATCTGATTTCTTCTTTCGGCAGTTTCAATTTCAACTCCCTTGTCAACCAAGTTTCTTATAAACTCCTGAAGTTTCTCTATATTCTCTTTATAAAGAGCCGGCTCCGTTTTTACTTTATCCGCAATTCTCTTGTAAATAAGATCAAATCCTTCATCAAGCTTATTAATCTCCTCAATAAGACAACTTTTTTTTGTAATCAAATCGTCAAAAGCATCATCATCAAAATCCGTTTCGCCAAGCAAACTTTCCTGTTCTTTAGTAAACTCAAGCAAGGCAGCCAAAATTTTTTCTTTCTTAACAAGCGAATCCTTCATAAGTTCCAAATAATTATTAATTTCCGTATTCATCATGCAGTCTTAGCCACCTTCATCACTTTAGCCCAAACATCTCTAAGACCTCTAATATCTTCAAGGGCTTCATTCAGCTTATCTATATCTTTTTTAAGATTCGCCTTGAGCAGATTATCCAATATTCTTTTATATATCACATCAAAATCCTTAGCTACCTCATACTTAAAGTCAAGAGTTCCCTGAAGTTCCCATATTATATTCTGTGCTTTTACGAGATTGTTATGGGCTTTTTCTATATTTTTTTCTTCTATGCCCATAGCTGCCTGATTACAGAATTTAATAGCTCCGTTATAAAGCATAAGCGTAAGCTCAGCCGGTGTTGCCGTATTTATTGCCGCCCCCTGATAAAGACTTGCTGCATTTGCCATCTTACTTCCTCCCATTTTATACCCGTTATTATCACAACATATATATCGGATAATTCAACTTTAACTTTAGTACATTTTAGGAGAGAAGTCAAGGAAAAAAGAGATACCGTTTTTATGATACCTCTTTAATCCGAAATTATTTTCCAAGCATACTGGCGAGACTGTTGCTCTGAGCATTCATCTTAGCCATTGCTTTTTCCATAGCCGCAAACTGCTTGTAATACTTATCTTCAATCTTATTAATCTTAGCCTCAAGATTTTTATACTCTTTCTTATATGTGTCTGAAAGCTTGTTCAGTTCCTTGTCATTATAGAAAGTCAGTGCAGATGAAAGTCCTGTACCCTTCATAGCATCAGTCATCTTGGAATAAAGTTTTTCCATTATTCCTTTAAGAGCCTCTGCTGTTTCTTCCGGTTTCTCTGAAAGTGCTTTTTTAAGCTTATCCTCTTTTGAGCCGTATACACCGTCTTCAGAATCTCCATACATGTGGAGCAGACCTCTTTCTTTATAATCAGTTGAAGTCATTACACCAAAACTTGCAAGGCTATATCTTTTACCGCCATTTCCGTCTGCGTCGGCTCCTACATTAACAGAACTCTGCAAAGCTGTTTTCATAGCATTAAGTAAAGAACCGAGCTTTTCATCTCTTCTAAGCACCGAATCCTTAATCTTATTTTCCCATCTTTCAATGTCTTTCTCAGACATTCCCTTCTTTTGCTCAGCAGTAAGAGGGGCATATCCTCTTGAAGATTCCGCATTATAAAGGTCATTCATCTCTTTTAAGATAGCGTTGTACTCTTTTATGAAGCTCTTAAAATTATTGTATACGCTATCAACATCCACATTTGCAGTAACAGTAACGCTCTTTCCCGCCTCACCTGCATCATAGTTTGCTGTAGTTCCTGTAAGGGTTAAATTAAGACCGTTGATATTATTGGTATTGCTTGCTGTTTCATACTCTGTGCCGTCTACCCTGAATATAGCATTTCTTCCTTTAACCTCGGTAACTCCGGCACCGGCAAGTCCAAGTTTTTCTAATCCGGTTGTACGCTCAACATCATTTTTAGATTCTTTAATCGAAAAATTATTAGCCGCTCCGGTTTCTTTTGATGATATGTAGAATCTCTGCTGTTTTGAGTCAAAACTTGCATTAAGACCTGCTCTCTTAGCTGCATCAAGGAACTCTCCAACTGTGGTATCTCCATTAACTGTAAATTTAGTTTCCTTGCCGCCTACATTAAAAGTAATCTCTTCACCTAACTCAAAACCGATATCTGTAAGCACGGAACTGTTTTTAATTCCGCCTTCCACATCTGTAACTTTTCTTCCTGTTATACTGTGGCTTACTGCGGTCTGCTTAACCTGAACCTTATGTGTTCCATTAACGGCATTACCGTCACCTGTAGCCTTAACTACATTTTCATCCGAACTTGTGACTTTCTTTGTAGTATAAGACTTTGAAAATCTAAGTGCAGATACCTTGTTTGTATAAAGTGAATACAACTTTTTATTCAGCTCTTTCCACTTTTCCCTTTTCCAGTCAAGTTTAGTGCGTTTGCCTTCTACTTTATGCAGTTTCATTTTATGAGCATCCATGATTTTTTTAATCATAGCCTCTGTATCCATACCTGAATTTATTCCTGAAAGTCTTAATGGCATAATCTTCCTCCTTACCTCTTTTCGTCAACTACTATACCTGCAAGATCATGTACTTTGTTAAGTATGTCATGTGTCTTTTCAGGCGGAATCTCTTTGATTATCTCTTTTGTAATCTCATCATATACTTTGATAGAGATTTTTCTAGTTTCCTTGTTATATGAAAAAGCCAGCCTTCTATAACCGTTCTGCTGTTTAATTTTTTCATTTGCCTGATCAATTATGCTTTTAATACGGTGTTTAGCTTCGGCATCTGAAATTTCTTCCTCATTTTCTCCGCTACCGGCATGACCGGTATATTCGGTTCCAGTCCTTCTCATGGTAACTACATCAAAATCAGCTTCCGTTTTCTCTGTATATCCTGCATTTCCACTCAGGTCGATGCCGACAGACTGAACCGATACATTTGGCATCATTTTAAGACTCATTTGTTCACCTCCATGTAAACTTATTTTTTACAATCCATTGTCTTATTGAAACATTTTAAAACATAGAACACGCTTTCTATAAATTTTATCGGCAATATATAGCATAAACTTAACCCTTTAATTTTTTATTCAAAAATTTTATTAAGGTTTTTCATTAATTTATCTGAGGTTTCAGATGCTTCCCTGTTGGATTCTTGTATCTGTTCAAAAAGTTCTTTTCTATATATAGCCACATTCCGCGGTGCTTTAATTCCTACTTTCACCTGCTCACCCTTTACCTCAAGGATGGTTATTTCAATGTCATTTCCTACAACGACACTTTCACCAGGCTTTCTTGACAAAGCTAACATTCTTATCCTCCTTCTATTTACTTTGCTCCGCTTTCATTTTCTGCACAGAATCATAAATACTGAATTTTATCGGATAATCCTCATTATTTACAATAATCTGCACACCTTTACGGTTATTCGGATTGATAAGTAATGGAGCTCTAAAATTTGCTGTTGTCTTACTTGGATCTTCACTTGGAATTGTAATTGTTAAAAATGTAACAAGTTCCTCATCCTTAAACTCTCCAAGCGACTTTAAAAGCTCATCCTCAACTATCGGTTCATATTTTGCAGTCACTGAATATGGATTTATTATAGGAAGGGCAAGCCCTGCAAAATCAAGTGATTGAAACCATGAAATAGGACCGTCCGAACCTTTCTCAATATCATAAATTATAGTCCAGCGTTTCATATCCTCAAAGCCTATTATGCCATTGTCGAAGGTAAGTATCTTATCTTCATCAATATCCGCTTCTCCAAAAAATCTTGTCTGTACAAGCATTCTTCTACCTCTTTCTTTCACAAAAACCATCTCACATTATAATACCTGTAAAATTTCAATCCCCATAATTTTATCTCAAGAAGTCAAGCAATGTATTTTGTACCACTTTAGCCCCTGCCTGAAGAGAAGCATTATATATAACATTCTGTGCATTAAAATTAATGATAGTTTCTGTCAGGTCTGCATTTTCATTATTTGACATAAGATCGGTAAAGTCGTCATTTTGTCCTGAAAGCCTTTCCTCAGTAAGTTTAAGCCTTGCATCACGACTTCCCAAATCCGCTATGGATTTATTTACCACATCCTGATAGCCTCTTATGCTGTCAAGTGCTTTAGAAAATCTTTCCTGCATTACCTTTTTCTTTAGGGTAAGTTCGGTTTTCATTGATTCTTTAAGGCGGTTAAGACTTTCCAAATCAGTCTTGTCAGTTGTATTGCTGATGATTTTTTCTACTTCTTTTATCTTACTTTCTACCAAATTCACATCTTCAATACTTGAAAGAATACCGTCAAGTTCCCTACCTAAATCCTGAGTAATTGCATCTTTTGCCTGAGTATTAACCTGAAGTCGCTGGTTATAGCTTACTTCATATTCAATATCCTGATCTTCTTTCTTGTAGTTTATAATTTTGCTCTCATCATCTACAGGGTCGCCATTTTCATCCAATGGAGTTGATTTACAATTAAAATAATGTTCAGGACGCACATCCCCTTTTGAAAATTCGGTTTTATTGTACTCCACATTGAAACTTTTTGCATTTTTAAGCTTTTCATAAGCCTCATCTGAAAGAATCAACTCTCCCGTATCCGCTATATACTTTGCACCGGTTGCAGGCTTTTCATAAGCTTTCGGATCGCTTGATGTAAGTACTTCTCCGTTCTCATTTTCTGAACTAATATCAATGGTATCCTCATTACCGTCAGAATCCTTGTATGTAAGTTTTGGAAAATCACCGGAGGCTGCATCCAACTTTTTATATGAAAGTCTTAAATAATTTACCGTCCTGTTCTCAGCATGTTCCGAGAAGTCATTATTTCCACCCGGCTCGTAGTCCTTAGCTGAAAATCCGCCATAAGTTCTGAGATTGCTTTTTAATGCTGTTTTATCAAAATCTTCACTTATAGTATACTGTTTGCTCTTATCATCATTAAGGTAAGTAAGGCTGGTATCCGTTTTATATCCTGTAAATACATATCTTCCCGCATAACTTGCATCACCTTCCTGATAAATCTGTCTCCTATACTGCTGCATAGTTTTCATTATACTTACTCTGTCCTCAGGAGTTAAAGTATCCTGAGAACCTTGATCCGCAAGGCTATGGAGAGAAGTGCAGATATCGGTTATTTTCCTAAGTGCACTTTCTGTTATCTGAAGCCAGCTCCTTGCATCCGGAACATTCTTCTTAAAATACTGTTTGATTTCCGTAAGATTATTACGAAGTTTCAATGCTCTTACAGCAACTACAGGATCATCAGACGGGCGTTGTATCTTTTTACCTGTCTGATACTGCTCCTCTATCTTCATTAAATTTATCTTGTTGTTGTTTATATTGTTAAGAGCATTATTTGTCATTATTTGGTTAGTAACTCGCATCATAGCTGCATCCTCCTAGATATGGCTATTGTTATTTTTTTGCTTATATTTTATCAGGTTAAACTGCCATTTCATTTATAAGTTTATTGTATATTTCATTCATTACGGTAATTATTTTAGCTGAAAGCTTATAACAGTTTTGAAACCTGATCAAATTCATAGCCTCCTCTTCCGTATCCACTCCCGATATGGAAAGTCTTTGGTTATCTATGGATTTAACTATCTTATCCTGATTCTTTGAAAAAGTTTCAGCCATCTTTGTATCCACTCCTATGTCTGAAGTTAAAGACTGGTAAAACTCTTCAGGCTTTCCGTGGTCAAACATTTTTCTGTCCTTTTGAAGGTTTTCAAGTTTCTTCATAACATCCGCATTTTCAACTCCGTTAGCTATACTGCTTGCAGCCGCTATGAGTTTCGGATTTTCCTTAAACTCTCTTGTAACAGAATAATTATCTGCCGTCAGCTTATAATAGGTTTCATCTTCTGATGAAAATTCTGTTATTTCTTCTCCATCTTCATCTTTTGCACCGGGTACTTTAAATTTATAATTTTTTCCTGTTGCTTTATCTACTCCGTTAAAAAAATCTTTACCTTTATTTCCTTCAAGGTCCTCGCCTGTCTTATGTATTTCATTAAACTCTTTTGAAAATTTTCTTACAAAATTGTTTATCTGATCCATATAGTAAGGTATTCCCTTAAAGTTAACCTGATCACCTATCCCTGCTACTACATTATCATCTTCAGTTATATCCTTTTGTATAGGCTTATCCTCTTTTAACTGAAATGTATATTTGAATTTGGTTTTTCCCGTCTCCGGATCCTTTTCAACGCTTACCTTAAAGCCTGTATATTCATATTCTTCACTACCTACTGTAATGCGACCCTTAGGCGGGAAGTTCATCGCTTCCACACTGTTTATATTTGTATCTTCCAGTGTAAGTTCCGTATCTCCTGCAGAAGCTTCTTTTACCTTACATCTGAGTGAAGCCATATTATTACCGTCACGCATCTGAAATAATGCTCCAAGTTTTCCGCCCAACTGACTGCTATTACCGGAAAAACTCTGTCCGTCCGACCACCTGAGGTCATAAAGTCCTTCCACATCATTTATATTATTTTTATAATTTCTAGGCACAGCTTCAATCTTATTCGCCTCATAATTATTTACCAAATAACCGCCATTTACTTTAACGGTATAATTTGTCACACCCGAAAGGTTGCCACCCTTTCCATCACCTATTCGTTCTTCCTTAACACTTACATTGGCAAGTTTTGAAAGCTTATCAACCAAAAGATTTCGCTGATCTCTAAGGTCATTTGCCTGACCGCCGCTTACTTCTATCATGTTTATCTGCTTGGTAAGTGTAGCGATTTGCTCACCGTATGAATTTATCGTATCTACTGTAGTTTTAATATTAAAGTTAATTTCTTTCTGAGTATTTTTTAAATTCGCTGAAAGATTATTAAAATATTCTGTAAGTGCATAAGCCTGATTTACCAACTGTGCTCTTGCAGACTTACTTGTAGGGTTTTTTTCAACTTCGGACATACCGTTGAAAAGATTTTTGAAATTGGTATTAAAACCTCCTTCTTTTATCTCATTCAAATAATTTTGAATAGCCTTTAAGTAATATGCCCTAGATTCATATTCCCCATTTATAGTATTTGCAGAACGATATTTTAAGTCATAATACTCATCTCTTATCTGAGTAATTTTAGTACCCATTACACCGGTTCCGACCATGCCGTAACGCTGTGCTATGGATATCGGATCTTTAGCTTGACGCTTTAATTGCTGGCGACTATAACCTTCCGTCTTTGCATTAGTTATATTATGAAAAGTATTATTAAGTGCCGCCTGATAAGTATGAAGTCCTGAAGTACCTATATCCAGTCCAAAAAATGTTGAAGGCATATTTATCTCCTATCTGTTGTTATTTATGTTTATCAGTTCCCAAGTCTGCTTACTACATGTTCAAGCATCTCATCTATAACGGTTATATATCTTGATGCGGCATTAAATGCCTGCTGAAATTTTATCATGTGAGTAAGTTCTTCATCTGAAGAAACTCCGATTACCTGCTGTCTTTGGTTATCTACACTTGTTTTAGTTACTTCCTGACTCTTAGCTAAAGCTTTCATTGTATGACCTGTATTGGCAACTCCGGCAGTAAATGAAGTATAGTATTCCATCAGTGTATTCTTTGTGAGAGTATTAGGATTTAATGTTGCAAATTTCTTATTCCATACCTTATTAAGCTTTTCAGCCACTTTCATACTATAATCGCCGGTATTGGTATTATAGCTAAGAGGAATAAGAGAAACATTATCCTTAACTTTCTTATTTACCTCAATTTCTCCCATAGAAAATAGAGAATACTTTGAACTTTCGTCTTTAGGATTATAATTCTCACGGTTATAAACCATTACTTTCTTACCGTCCACCTCTAAGTCGGTTTCCTTATATCGAGGCATACCTTTTCTTTCAAAAAGAGCATTTCCCGGAACTTTAGAACTGTCCGAACTCACCGGTGCGTTTTTTCTGTCCAGGATAGATACCTTATATCTTCCTGTAGGTCTGCCCATTGCATCTCTTTCTTCTACTTTATACTCATCTAAATCATTTACATCTATCGGAGGTATCTCATCTCCTTCAAGTATTTTTCCCTCTGAATTTCTCCATACCGGAGTCCCTCCATCAGTCCAAGTAGCTGTAAGATTAGGAGAAAGCACATTATTGATCATGGTTGTAAGCCCATGAATAAGCTGGTCAAACTGTGCCTCCGTGTTGGTTAAAAGGGAAGGGGCTATTTTATTGTTATAATTTATTTTCGCCTCTTCATAAGCCTTCATGGCATTTTTGTAATATTCATCTTCTTCACCGTCTTCATAATCCTCAGGCTTAGGCTTTACAGGTATATCTGTATACCTTCCCTGTTGTCCCCTTGAAAGCAGTAAGCCTTTAAGCGAACCTATATCCGTATCTGAAGCCGATGACGGCGGTGTATCAAAGTTAAATACCTCTCTGGGCTCACCCTTGTCATTTGTATCAAACTTCCATACAGGAGTGTGAAGGTTAAGTCCGTCTTCCGTAGTTTTAAGACCTATCTCATTTGTACCGAATTCGGTTACAAACTGGGTACCTTCAATACTAACAAGCACGGTACCGTCTTTTAACTCCTTATAATCCATTTTCACATAACTGCCAAGTTCATCAAGCAACTTATTGCGTTCATCCCTGTAATCATTTGCCGAATGACCGCCCGCCTCTTCCTTGCGGATTATAGCATTTAACTCATCTATTCTTTTGCCTATTGCATTTACCCTGTCTACAGTATTTTTAATTTTAAGATTAATATCCTGTCTGAAACTTTTAAGCTGTTTTACAATATTTTGACAGCGTTCAATAAATGTATTGGCTGTTTCTACTAAAGAAGTTCTTGCCACTTTGCTTTCAGGCTCTTTCTGAAGTTCCTGAACGGCTTTCCACAGCCCCTCAAGGGAACTCTGAAATGTAGTTCCATGAAGTTCACCGAAAAGGTTTTCTATCTCAGTTACCGCCTCAGCCTGAACCTGATAAAAACCTTGTCTTCCGTTTTCTTTTCTATATGAACCGTCTAAAAATCTGTCCCTAAGCTGTCTTATTTTATCTATAATCGAACCATGTCCTGTCTGATCCAGCTTTCGTACCGTTGCAGTTCTCTCATACTCTTTATCAACAGTGAGTACCTGCTGACGCACATAACCCTTTGTGTCCACATTGGCAACATTATGTGCAGTAGCATTTAAGGACTGCTGTGCAGTATTAATGCCCGAAACTCCTACTCCAAAACTTGTCATTAAACCCATATCTTATCTCCCAAAATGTAATCAAATTTTTTAGGTTACCTTAAACTAACTTAACGCAACAATACTTCTTAACTCTTTGCATCAAATATCCCGCTGTCTTCTCCCTGCATCTCTACTTCAGATGAGGTATTATACTGTCCCACTCCGGGCGAAGTCCTAAGACTCTGTAGCAGATTAACATCAAAATCAATCATCTCAATCGACTGCTTTATCAATATTTGGTTTCTCTCATTTAACATAACCAACATATCAATAGTTTTCTTCAGTTTGTCATGCAGTATTCTCAACTCTTCCTGTTCTTTTTCCTGACCTTCCAAAAGACCGATAAGTGTAATGAAATTAAGTTCGCTTTCATTTTTATTCATTACTATACCTATATTATGAATGACCTCCTGTCTTTTCTTTTCCAGCTTACTGATTTTGCCTACTAAAACCTGCTCTTCCTCAGTTATGCTGGTCAAAGACCGGAGGTCATTATTTACAATTATTTGGGTTTTCTTTTCGGCAATGGGGATAATTTCATTATAAATTTTCTCCTCATCACCCAAAACCGTAATCAATTCTTCAATTAAACTTGCCATAGTTCCTCCGTACATTATATGTTTCGGTTTTGATTATACCGTAAAATATCTCTCTACCAGCTTATCAGCTATATCCTTTCCCGATACATTATATGTACCTTCTTCGATCGCAGTTTTAAGCCTTGCAACCTTCTCCGAACGAACATCGGAAACATTTGCCATTGCTGTTTTTGCAACCTGAAAAGTCTTAGCCTCTTTTGAGATTTCAACAGTATCATTGCCTTTATTTGCTTTAGCTATAGCTTCGTTTCTCCTTGCATTGCTTACATTATAAGCGTTTGCAACCTGCCCGTAATTTTCTACTCTCATAACATCACCTTCCGTTTATAAAATCAGTTCAGAAAAAAGTTTGCCGATAAACAAATCTTCTTACTAAAGTCATTTAGTATCTCTGATTTATTTATCGACAAACTTTGCAAATACTTTAGTCTAAATCAAAAAAAATCACAAAAAATGAAAAAAATTATTTTGATAAACCCTTAAAATCAAGAGTAGCAAAATAGTCAGCCGGAGTTTCCGCCCTTCTTATAAGCTTAATTTCTCCCGTTTCAGTCATCAAAAGCTCTGCCGACCTTAACCTCCCGTTGTAGTTATAGCCCATAGCAAAACCATGTGCTCCTGTATCATGTATTACCAAATAATCTCCCATATCAATCTTAGGCAACATTCTGTCAACTGCAAATTTGTCATTATTTTCACAAAGTGAACCGGTTACATCATACTTAAACTCTTCTTTATCATCTTCCTTTCCGAGTACCGTTATATGATGATAAGCCCCGTACATAGCGGGACGCATAAGGTTTGCCGCACAGGCGTCCACACCTATGTATTCTTTATAAATATGTTTTTCATGCACAGCTTTTGTTACAAGATGTCCAAACGGTGCAAGCATAAACCTTCCAAGCTCGGTAAAAATACTTACATCTCCCATTCCGCTCGGTACAAGGATTTCCTCAAAAGCCTTTCTCACACCTTCGCCTATAACAAAGATGTCATTTGCCTGTTGTTCAGGTCTGTAAGGAACACCTACTCCTCCGGAAAGATTTACAAAGCCTATATGTATGCCACATTTTTCCTTCAGTTCTACTGCAAGCTTAAAAAGCTCTGCGGCAAGCATAGGATAATAGTCATTGGTTACGGTATTGCTTACTAAAAATGAATGGATACCGAATTCTTTTACTCCAAGTTCTTTAAGGCGGGAAAATGCTTCAAACATCTGCATCTTAGTCATACCGTACTTGGCATCACTCGGGTTGTCCATAATATCGTTGCTTACCTTAAATACTCCTCCCGGATTGTAACGGCAGCTTATCTTCTCAGGTATTCCTGCACACTCTTTAAGGAAATCTATATGTGTAATATCATCAAGGTTGATTATTGCTCCAAGCTCTCTTGCCTTTATGTATTCTTCGGCAGGAGTAACATTTGAAGAAAACATAATTTCCTCTCCCTTTATCCCGCAAGCTTCACTCATCATAAGCTCCGTAAGAGATGAACAGTCCGTCCCGCAGCCCTCTTCTTTAAGAATATTTAAAATATACGGATTAGGAGTTGCTTTTACCGCAAAATATTCCTTAAATCCCTTGTTCCAGCTAAAAGCTTTTTTCAGATTTTTTGCATTTTCACGAATCCCCTTTTCATCATAAATATGAAACGGGGTCGGATATGTTTTTACTATTTCTTTAACTTCATCTAATGTCACAAATGGTATTTTTTTCATAAAACCTCCGATTATACTATTATACAAAATTTTTTCTATATTTTAACGCTTACGCTTATTTCCTACTGATTTCACAGTTGATACAAATATCATAACGCAGCCTGCGACCGCAATCACGGAACCCGCTATCATCATTTTATTAGTTCCATACAAATCTATAAGAACCCCGCCAAGCACAGATGCAAATACTATGCTAAGCGTATTTGCCATAGTCATATAAGCCTGACCCTTAACACGGTCACTCTCCTCAACCACCTGATTTGCATAGTATACAGTTGCAACAACAAAGGTTGCAAATCCGAATATCTGACAGACCTGAACTACATATAAGTTTGCTATATTAGGAACAAACAAGGTAAATATTATCTTAAACATAATACCGAGACTTCCAACTCTTACCCAAAAACTGCTGTCACGCTTTAAAATCATATAAGCGAAACCAAACATTACAGGTATCTCAAACATCGCCGCCAACGACAGACAAAGTCCCATATTCATATAATTTCCGCCTTTAAGTGTTACAATCTGAAACAAAAATATATTAATAAGGTTATGTCCGACATAAGCACAGATTGCCCCTGCCACAAACAATGATACTTTAGGGTATTTAATTAAAAATGCTCTTGTGTCCGTTTTACTCTTAATTTCAACTTCCGTATTTCTTGCAGCCCTCTTAAAAGGAAACAATACCGTACCTAAAAACAACACTGCCGCCGACAGCATAGCGGCTATGGGTACAATACTGAGGTCATCACCCTTTACAAATACGCCTATTGTATTTACTAAAATCGCATAGGTAAGAGATGCCGTTCCTCTTGCAGCTCCATAGTTAATCTTCTTCCCCTGATTCATCATCTCCATTGCTAATGAATTGGTAAGCGGAACCATTAACTGCATAACGGCTATAAGTGTTCCAAAAATTATACCTATAACCAAAGCAAAAGTATCACTTAATACAAGCAAAATCCCTGCCAGTACAAACTGAAAACTTACAATCATAATTAACAGAGTCTTAACCGACTTGCTTTTTTCTTTATCTGCATACCCTGATATTATCGCCTGTAATATTACGGAAACTATACAGCCTGCGGCAGAAACCGTTCCAATTTCCGTATTTGAAAATCCTTTCGCTAAGAGAAAGACCGATGTGTATCCCATAAGCGGTGCATACATAGCCCACATTCCCACTTGTACCGCTATATAGTTTAGTGTAAGGTTGTTTTTTTCTTTCATTTTTTCCTCAAAATATTTAAACTTATTCTTTTAGCAACTTCTTAAAAACTTCTCCTCTTTCTTCAAAGTTCTTAAAAATGCCATAACTTGCGGCGGCAGGGCTCATTATGCAGGATAATCCCGCCTTTGTTAATTTTTTAGCAAGCTTTACGGCATCGCTTAGATTTTTTACAAGATAAATTCTCCCCGAATTATTAAGTTCTGCAAAACCCGCTTTTATTTCTTCTTTTATACGAATCCCTGTAGCTTCCATAAGAATGACATTGGGTACAGACGATGTTTCAAGGTATTTAATAAGAGGTTCATAATCTATACCCCTGTCCATTCCGCCTATAATGACAGTATCCGTATCCTTTATAGTTTCCATAGCCTCTATTGCCGTAGCGGGAATTGTGGAAATAGAATCATCATAAAACTTAATTCCTGCTATATTACCTACAAATTCAAGACGGTGTGCAAGAGCTTTATAAGTTTTAAGTGCCTTTTCAAAACCTTCCGCACTCACCCCCAAATCACTGCATACCGCAAATGCCACGGCTATATCAAAGAAATTATGAAAACCTTTAATAGCTGTTTCATCTTCATTTATACTTACAGTATAAGTTTTATGAGAAATGAAATTATTTTCTACAAATGTAGTAATATTTTCATTGTTTTCAAATATTTTATCATCACGGTTAAAATCATAAATTACAGTAATATCCGACTTAGTTTCACCCTCTTTTGGAATTACACCCGTTCCGCAATAAAGTCTGTCGCCCGCTTTTTGATTTTTATAAATATTTTCTTTGGAATCCCTATACTTCTTAAAACTTCCATAATGATCAAGATGTTCCGGAAAAACATTCAGATACACCCCTATATGCGGGGAATATTTCCCATATTCAAGCTGATGACAGGAAAGTTCAAAAACTATTTTTGTATCATCTTTTATTTCATCCATCACTTCAAAGGCGGGGATACCTATATTCCCAACTAAAAGTGCATCAAAACCGTTTTCTTTTAATTCATGACAGATAAGAGTTGTGGTTGTGCTTTTACCCTTCGTACCTGTTATGCCTATGGTTCTATCTCCGTATATTTTAAGAAAATATTCCGTTTGTGAGGTAATAAGTGCTTTATACTCTGAAAACGGTTTAGGAAGGACTACACCCGGGCTTTTAAGAACTATGTCAAATTCATCCGTATGTGAAAGATATGAAACTCCTGTTATAACTCTTATTTCCGATGCAGCCGCACCGGCTTTACCTGCTATTTTATTAACTTCTTCTATGTTAATTTCATTTTGATCCGCTATAGCAAGCTCCTTTGCTCCTCCCGCCCTTATCACCGCTTCAAGATTAAGTTTTCCTTCCCTGCCAAAGCCAAGTATAAGTACCTTTTTTCCTGATATTTCTTCTTTTAATGCCTTTATAAGTTTATTTTCCATGAGATATCTCTCTTTTGTAATTTATACAGTTTTAATCTTTACCGCTAATACTTGGCTGTCTTTAAGTGCCGTCATTCTATGCGGCATATTGCTCGGTACTTCAAGTAATTCAAGACTTTTAAGAGTAACCTCATCCTCCGTAATAAACAAAATTTCACCTTCTATTACAAAGATTAAAATTTCTGCTTCATTTTTATACTCGGGAACTTCATTACCCGCCTTTAATGACAGGTGCACTATCTCATATTTATCTTTACTTGTTACAATCCTGCCAAGCAAGGTAGCCGGGTCTAAAAAATGCTTTTCCATAATTATTTTTCTCCTATTTTTACTTATAAATTACCTATTTTTTAATCAAGCTTTGCACTTATATCTGTTTCAAAAAACTTCTTCATAGCCTCTTCAAGATAATAAGTATCTTTTACACCGCCACTCTCATAAGGTGAGTGCATAGCCCATTGTGCCATACCTATATCCACGGCATTTAATGATACCTGAGCATTTGAAATATTGCCAAGTGTAGAGCCTCCCGCCATATCGGAACGGTTAACAAATGTTTGTATAGGCACTCCCGCCTCCTTACATATATCCTTAAATACAGCTCCCGATACCGCATCTGTGGTATATTTTTGATTTGCATTATATTTGATAACTACCCCCTTATTAACCATAGGCTTGTTGCAAGGATCCGCTTTTTTTGTATAGTTCGGATGTAGTGAATGTGCATTGTCCGCAGATACCATAAAGCTATTTGCTACCGACCTGAAATAGCTTTCCTCATCTCCTCCCAGTGCATTATTAATTCTTACAAGCACATCTTTAAGAAAAGTGGAGGCTGCTCCCTGCTTTGTCCCCGACCCCACTTCTTCATTGTCAAACACACAATGAAGTGCAATATTATTCTTATTTTCAGCTTTTATTATACTTTCCGCTCCTGCAAATACACATTGAAGGTCATCTAATCTGCCGGCAGCTATAAATTCATTATTTGCTCCCCAAATAGTACCTTTTACCCTGTTTGTCAGGAAAAGATCGGTATCAAGAATGTTTGCTTTTGAAATATCCAATTCTTTTGCGATTATATCGTATAATGTTACATCTGAACTGATTTCTGCGAATATAGGCTGTGTATCTGTCTGTGCATTATATTTATATCCCTCATTTGCTTCACGATTCATGTGTATTGCAAGATTCGGCATCATAATTATATCTCTGTCTATATGCAGCAAATGCTCTTTAATCTTCTCCCCGCTCTTTACCATAACTCTTCCTGCTATGCCGAGAGGTCTGTCAAACCAAGGAGCCATAAGCATTCCGCCGTACTTCTCAACATTTAATTTAACAAAATTCTTCTCTGTATTAATTTCCGCATTTGCCTTAATCTTAAAAGTCGGCGAATCGCTGTGGGCTGAGGTTATATTAAATCCTTTATAGTCCTCTTTCGGTACTTTAAATGCTATAATTGCCGTATTATTTCTTGTGACAAAATAATTTTCACCTTTCTTTATTTCAAATTTTTCTTTCTCATAAAGCCTCTTAAAGCCGGCTTTTTCATACATTTTACAAAGGGCAGCAACTGCATGAAAAGGACTCGGGTTGGCATCAAGAAAATCAATCAGCCTTTTAGAGGCTTCAACATATTTATCCATAACTCTTTCCTTTCATAAATATTAACTCTTATTAAGCATTTTACCAAAACTTTTTTTGCCATTCAAGGTTTACTATACTTCATCTTGAAATTAAGTACAATTTATTTTTTTCATCTCATCTGTGCATAAATAGATACATTCATAATTTCTATTGAAAATATTTTCATTACTGATATACTTAATAAAACAGCATAAAACTATGATAATTTGTTGGAGAAATATATATGAGATTTAAAGCTTTACTTGTTTTTTTATTCATTTTCTTCTTATGTCTGCCTGTCACCTCCTGTTCAAACAATATTACAAGACCGATAATAGAAGACACCGAAATATCTCTTTGGACTTATCCTATAGGGGACTGGGGAAATGAAGAAACGGTCAAAGACCTGATTAAAACTTTTAATGAAGTTCACCCTGAAATTACCGTAAAATTTAAATTACTTGATTACAGCTATGGAGATAAAGAAATAAATCATGCCGTTAAATTCGGAAAAGCTCCCGACATTATAATTGAAGGCCCTGAAAGACTTGTTGCCGGTTGGGGCAAATGCGGATTTATGGTTGACATTTCAGACCTTTATACAGACGCATCCAAAGATATATACGAAAATGTCGTCCTTGCCTGCCGTTCAGATGACGGAAAGTTTTACGAATATCCTTTATGTATGGCTACTCACTGTATGGCAATAAATAAAAGGATATTTAAAGAAGCGGATGCGTTAAAATACATCAATACACTAAATCATACTTGGACTACCGAAAACTTTTTTAAAGCCGTAAATGCAATATACAATCATGGATATAAAAATGTCCTATCTGTCTATTGTAACGGACAAAGCGGAGACCAAGGAAGCAGAGCCCTTATAAACAACCTTTATGGCGGCTCATATACCGATAATTACCACCAATCATATACAATAGATTCTACTCAAAATATAGCAGCCGTTTCTGCACTTATATCCCAAAAGGGAATTAAAATAGATCCCGACTTAACCGGAAGCGAAGAAATTGCTAAGTTTCGTAAAGGCGAACTCGCTATGTCAATCTGCTGGAATCCTTCCGCACATAATAATAATTTGGGTAGTCCTGCCGGAAAAACAATCAACGGCGATGAAATTATTCCTATGCACTTTCCTGCTCCTGATGCCTCTTCTAAGCTTGTAGGCGGAATTTGGGGGTTCGGAATTTTTGATAATGGAAATAAAAATAAAATTGAAGCTGCCAAGATTTTTATTGACTATATGGCAAATAATCCGGAGGGAGTAAAAAAGGCTGTAACGGCAAGCCACTTTTTCCCTGTTCATAAAACTCTAACCGGTGTTTACACAGGTACAAAAGTAGAAAATACAATGGATTTATTTTCAGATCATTTTATGCTGTCTATGGGCGATTATTATCAGGTAACTCCCGGCTGGTCTAAGGTTCGCCCCCTTTGGTGGAAAACCCTTCAGAGTATAGCAAATGGTAAGGATATTAAAAAAGCTCTTAACGAGTGCAATTCTAAAGCAAATAAAATTGCTGATAAAGTCAAGATTGATTTAAACCTGAAACACCTGCATTAAGGAAGATTTTTATATTATTAAACTGTGAGCAGCATTTTACACTTATTTTAAGTTAAGTAAAAAGAACTGTCATATTAAGAAAATTATACTATACATTTTCTCTAATATGACAGCTCCTATGCTGTTAACATATTTAACCGCAATATAAATCTTAACCGCTGATTATAGTTCCGGCTCTTCCCTTTACTGCAAGCATAACTTTGTCCATAGAAGTTATTATAGCTCTTTTACCGTTTCCGGCAGATACAAACTCTACCGCAGCCTCTATCTTTGCAAGGTCAAGCCCTTTTTCAAAATTCCCCTCTTCCATATATTTTCCGGCTTCCGCCACTGTAATTTCAAAAAGCGGCATTTCCTCCTTTGTGCCTTTATGCACAATCAAGTTATCTTTATTTGTCAAGAAAATTATTTCATCCGCTCCAAGCATCTGCCCAAGTCTTGATGCCGTAAAATCCTTCTCTATAATGGCGCTCGCACCTTTAAGAGCGGTTCCCTGCTGCATTACAGGTATTCCGCCTCCGCCACAGGCAATTACCACCTGATCTGCATCCACAAGAGTTCTGACAGCATCTATTTCATATATATCAATCGGTCTCGGTGAAGGGATTACTCTTCTAAATCCTTTCTCCTCCTCAACTACAAAGTTACCTTTATTTACTTCCGCATCTGCTTCATCACGATTCATATATCTTCCGATAACTTTGGTCGGGTTGGTAAATGCCTTATCAAAAGGATCAACTCTTACCTGAGTAATAACAGTAGAAACAGTTTTATATATGCCTCTGTTAAGCAAAGCCTCTCTGATGCCGTTTTGCAAATCATAACCTATATAGCCTTGGCTGAGTGCACCGCAAACCGACATAGGTGCTACGGAAAACTCCGGCTCAAGCCTCGAATATTCGGTCATTGCAGTATGAAGCATACCTATCTGTTCCCCGTTACTGTGCGTAATCACAACTCTGTAGCCTGCCAGTATAATATCTGCTATTTTTTCAGCTGCCGTCTTTACATTTTCCTTCTGCTTAGGTATAGTCTTTCCAAACGCATTTCTTCCAAGAGCCACAACAACCAATTTCTTTTCATTTTCCATAATCCCCTCCAAATAAAGCCAACCGCTTTTCCCCGTGAACCGAGGATATATTTTATTTCTTTAAGCGTGGAATTATTCTCATAATTGCAGTAAGTACCACAAAAAGGAGAATACTGTCAAGCGGTATCATAATCAGGTTTTTTATCAATCTTACCGGCATAAGCGTTATAAAAGCTTCTCCTTTTTCAAATGCCATAAGACATGTTCCCATACCCGCATTTATGAAGATTTTTACCAAACTTTGTGCAAATACTATCCGCATAAAACTTACCGGTTTCTTATAAAGTACAATCCCAAATATAATTCCTGCAAGCATCGCCATAGCTGTATAGCCGAAACTGAATGTGCCGGTCGGTTTCATTATAAATTTAACTATATCCATAACTCCGCCATATACAGCCCCTACCGCCGGTCCGAACATAAAATCAACCATACGGTTAGGTAGCCACGCATAGGTTACTGTAAATGGTCCAAAAGGTATGGTAGCAAACATTTTAAGTATAATTCCCAATGCTCCCAACAAACCACACAAAATTATCGTGTGCAGGCTTTTAAATTCCCCTGCCGATGTAGCAAAAGTCTTTGGCAGGGCTGCTGTTTCTTTTACAAAGTTTACAGGAAAATTAACAATTCCCTGAAGCTCTGAAAACAGAAAATTTTTCTTAGTTACTTCTTTTTCGTTCATCATCTTAACCTCCTTTGCAGTTTATCCATACTACAAAAGAGCCTAAAATGCCCTAATGTAACAGCGGGATGCGGAAATCTAATCGCAAGCCTTAAACTCTTCGTTCTGCCGGCAACTCCCCGTCCGTCAGACACTTTACGCTAAATTTCCTACTCTGCTTTTAACATGTTTATTTGTAACTTCTAAAGTATAAAGCAGAACTATTTTCCTGTCAAGCAAGTATAAATGACAAAAATACATGAAAAAAAGCCCCCACCCGACAGACTGTTCCGTCAAACAAGGACCTCTGAATGCGTCTTCAGGGGCTCGAACCCTGGACACCCTGATTAAGAGTCAGGTGCTCTACCAGCTGAGCTAAAGACGCATACACTTTATTGAACGCAAGAGATATTATATACTATTTCAGAGTAAAATGCAATAAAAACTTTCTTTAAAATTTGCACTATTTTTATAGTCTTTTTATATATTTGATTGTGAGTTTTTGACAATGTTACAGCAAACTGATTATCCTTTTTTAAGCCTTGGTTACATTTATTTTCTTCTCCCTAAGTCCCTTAAAAAACTCACTCATAAGCCCTGCACATTCTTCTTCCGACACTCCCCTTGTAACCTCCGCCTTATGATTAAACCTGTCCTCCTCAAGCAGATTGTATATAGAGCCTGCACATCCCGCTTTTTTGTTCATAGCCCCTATAACCACTCTTTTTATTCTTGACTGTATTATAGCTCCGGCACACATCTGACAAGGTTCAAGAGTTACATATATCGTACATTCTTCAAGTCGCCAGTCACCTATCTTTTTACAAGCTTTTTTTATAGCCATAATTTCCGCATGGGCTAATGAAGTATGATCAGTATTTCGCCTGTTGTAGCCTCTTGCAATAATTTTTTCATTTAATACTATTACACAGCCTATAGGTACTTCTTCCAATTTTCTTGCTTTTAAAGCCTGCTTTATTGCCTGTTTCATCCATTTTTCATCTGCCGTCATCTTAATTCACCCTTCTAAAGCTTAAATTTTATACTTTATTTATTTTAGATATTGACTATTGGCTTAATATCGGATAATGTTTAAACTATATGTTTCTATTAAATGATAAGGTGTCAAAAGATAATAAATCCTTTTTCAGGCAAACTTACCGTAAATTTTATACTTCTGACACTTGTATAATTAAACTATTATATAGGATAGGTGATTTTTATGAAAATTGCAATAATTACAGACAGTAACGCAGGAATAACCCAAGAGAAGGCGAAAAAACTGGGAATGTTTGTTCAGCCCTCTCCGTTTTTTATAAATGAAGAGCTTCAATTTGAAGATGTGACTATGACACACGAAGACTTTTATGCTGCACTTAAAGACGACAATATAGATGTTAAAACCTCTATGCCTTCACCCGGAGATATGACCGACCTTTGGGATGAATTGCTGAAAGATTATGAAGAAATAGTATTTATTCCTCTTTCAAGCGGGCTTTCAGGTTCTTATTCAACCGCCGCCATGCTTGCGGAAGATTATAACGGCAAGGTGGAGGTTGTAAATAACCGAAGAGTGTCCGTTACCCAATATCACTCTGTTCTTGATGCACTTGAACTTGTAAAGCTTGGCAAAAATGCTAAAGAAATTAGAGAATATCTTGAAAAAACCGCCGACAGATCCTCTATATACATTTCACTTGATACACTTAAATATCTAAAAAAAGGCGGACGCATCACTCCTGCCGCTGCAGCAATAGGTACTCTTCTTAATCTCAAACCGGTTCTTCAAATTCAGGGAGATAAACTTGATGCCTATGCAAAATGCAGAGGAAAAGCACAGGCAAAAAAAACTATGATAGAAGCTATTAAAAAGGATATGGAAACCCGTTTTAAGGATGCTGTTGAGAAACATAATGTCCACCTTGCATTAGCCTATAGCGGTAATTTAGATGAAGCAAAAATTTGGAAAGAAGAAGTTCAGGCTGCATTCCCCGGCTATGAACCGGATCTCCACCCTCTTTCTCTTGCAGTCGCCTGCCATATAGGGCATGGTGCACTTGCGATTACATGTACGGAAGGAATGGAAATTTAGCCAATTTAAGTATTAAATTTAAGTAAACGGCTCCGAATAATAATGTATCAGCTTGGATATATTATTCGGAGCATTACTTTTTTTCTCTAATATCTTGATTTTCCTCTTAAAATAGCTTAACATTAGTCTTTGCAGATATAAATAATTACGAAAGGAAGTATTATAATGAAATTTGGTGAAATGCCTTATAAAAGAGCAGATCTTGAAAAAGCTAAGGGAGACTTTGCAAAACTTATGACAGACTTCGATAATGCAAAATCCGGCGAAGAGCAATTTGAAGTACATAAAAGATATTATGAAATCGTAAATCATATATTCACACAGATTACACTCGCAGAAATTAGACACTCTATAGATGTTACAGATGAGTTTTACAATAAAGAAAATGACTATTATGATGAGAACGGTCCCGTGTTAAAGTCATTACTCGTAGATTACGGTAAAAAGCTATACACCTCAGAATATCGCAGTTTCTTGGAAAGCAAGATAGGAAAGGTTGCATTTAAGAATCTTGAGCTTGCTATGAAATCCGTGGATGAAAAAATAGTTCCTCTTATGCAGGAGGAAAATTCTCTTACAAGCCGCTATGATAAGCTCCTTGCCACCGCTAAGATTGACTGGAACGGTGAAACTCTTAATCTTTCACTTATGGCTCCGTATCTTAACAATTCTGACAGAAAGATTCGTGTAGAAGCTTGGAAGAAATATACAGAATTCTTTAACAACAACAAAGAAGAACTTGACGATATTTACGACCGTTTAGTAAAAAACAGAACTGCACAGGCAGAAAAGTTGGGTTATGAAAACTTTCTACAACTTGGTTATTTCAGAATGAACCGTAACTGCTACGGTAGAGAAGATATAAAACGCTTTAGAGAACAGGTAAAACATGATTTTGTACCGTTTGCTGAAAAATTACACGACAGGCGTAGAATAAGACTTGGACTTGATAAACTTCATTTTGAAGACGAAGGAGTATATTTTAACAACGGAAACCCTGCTCCAATCGGCACTCCTTGCGATATTCTTGCAGCAGGAAGAAAGATGTATAATGAACTTTCACCTGAAACCGCCAAGTTTATTAACTTTATGTGCGATAACGAACTTTTTGATGTCCTTGGAAGAAAGACTAAGCAAACAGGCGGATATATGACCTATCTTCCTGATTATAAATCACCGTTTATATTTGCAAACTTCAACGGAACTGCTGATGATGCGGATGTAATGACACATGAATGCGGACATGCTTTCCAAGGATTTTGTATGATAGATGACCCTATTAATGAGCATAGCGACATAACAATGGAAACTGCTGAAACTCATTCAATGTCTATGGAATTTTTTACAGAGCCTTGGATGGAACTCTTCTTTGGCGACAGAAAACAAGATTATATAGATATGCACCTTGAATCGGCAGCTGCCTTTATTCCTTACGGCACAATGGTAGATGAATTTCAGGATATAGCTTACTCCAATCCGGGGCTTTCTCCAAAGCAGCGTAATGAAATGTGGAGAGAACTTGAAATGCAGTATAAGCCTCACCTTGATTATTCAGGAAATGAATATTACAGCCTCGGCGGTTTTTGGCAGAAACAGCGTCATATCTATGACAGTCCATTTTATTATATTGACTATGTACTTGCACAGACCAATGCCTTTCAGTATAAAGTTATGATGGATAATGACTATAAGGCAGCTTGGAAGAGCTATCTTAAACTTTGTAACTTAGGTGCAAAAGATTTCTTCACAGGTCTTGTAGAAAAGGTAGGACTTAGAAGTCCGTTTGAAGAAGGAACTCTTAAAGATATGGTAGGAAAATTACAGGGTGCTTTAAAATTATAAGCTTAAATATATTTTTTAAGGAGGTGAGTTTGTGCATAGTTTCCTAAGAGCTGTCGGCTTTAATAATATTGCATCAAGAAAAGAATTAGATAAGGTATTAGGGCTTGTCATGACTCGCCCTACCCTTGATAAACACATATTTCCTTCAGATAACAGCCATAAAAAAATAGTCGAAAAAAGCTTAGATTTTTCTGATAGAATGGGCATCACTGTTCGTGGTGAATATGATGAAAAGGGCTTTTTCCATTTGGAACATTATTATCCGTATCTGACAGGTAAAAAAGCATGTTGTTATCAGGATGTATCTATATACAAGCGTATGGATACCGATGCTTATACCGGTATGTGTGATGATTTACATTTTGGAACTTCACTTATATTTTATCTTCAAAATTCTCTTGACTATCTATCTGTCAAAGAATATATGGAGCCAAAAAAACCGTTACCGCTAACCCTTGCGGGTCTTTCACTCTCCGGCAAAATACTGCTGCCCATAAGTAAGACTGCTGAACAAGTCAGGGTTCAGGCTGAAAATACCCTGCGTCATGACAGTCTTTTAATGGCGGCTAGAGAAGGAGATGAAGATGCAATCAATACTCTCACCCTTATGGATTTTGATACTTATTCGATGATTTCAAGACGAATACTTACCGAAGATGTATATAGCATAGTTGAAACAAGTTTCATTCCTTTCGGCTCTGAGTCGGACAATTATACGATACTGGGAATAATCAAAGAAGTAATCCCTCATGTAAATAGCCTCAGCGGGGAAGCTTGCACGGAAATGTTAGTAAACTGTAACGGTTGTGATTTCCATATAGCCATAAACAATGAAGATTTACTCGGTGAGCCTAAACCCGGCAGGAGGTTTAAGGGAGAAATATGGTTGCAGGGAATGGTAGGATTTGAAAAGAAATAACTTTAATAATCAACACTAAAGAGAGAGGATATTTTATTATGAACAATGAACAAAATCAAGAAAATACTCTTGACCCGTTTGGACGGGACAATGAACGAAGCTCCTTCTCGGGAAAACTGGGCTATGTGCTTGCAGTAGCCGGTTCAGCTGTAGGGCTTGGCAATATTTGGCGTTTCCCTTATTTGGCTGCCAAGTATGGCGGAGGTATCTTCCTCCTTGTTTATCTTATCCTTATGCTTACCTTCGGCTATGTGCTTATAGTATCAGAAACTACACTCGGGAGAATGACTAGAAAAAGCCCTGTGGGTGCTTTTGAAAAATTTGGTAAATCCCTTCCGTTTAAGATAGGTGGTTGGGTAAATGCCATCATTCCTATGCTCATCATTCCTTACTACAGTGTAATAGGCGGCTGGGTATTTAAGTATTTTTTTGAATATCTGCGTGGCAATACGGAAGCTCTTGCAGATGATAATTATTTCACAGGCTTTATTACAGCCGGTGCAAGTGTTGAAGTATGGTTTTTAATTTTCTCACTTGTAGTCCTTCTTATAATAGTTGCAGGTGTTGAGCATGGCATAGAGAAGGTATCAAAAATGATGATGCCGATTCTTGTTATCCTTGCCGTCATAGTTTCAATCTATTCTGTAACCAGACCGGGTGCAATAGAAGGCGTAAAATATTTCCTCATACCTAATTTTGACAATTTTTCATGGATGACAGTTGTTGCCGCTATGGGACAGATGTTTTATTCTCTTTCCATAGCTATGGGTATTCTTTATACTTATGGCTCATATATGAAAAAAGAGGTAGATATTGAGAAATCAACCTCCCAAATCGAAATTTTTGATACTTCCATAGCTTTTCTTGCAGGACTTATGATAATACCGGCAGTATTCTCCTTCTTTGACGGTGATCCTGAAAAACTTCAGGCAGGTCCTTCCCTTATGTTTATTACCCTTCCAAAAGTATTTGCAAGTATGGGAATGGGGCGAATAATAGGTATAGTTTTCTTCCTACTTGTACTTCTTGCAGCCCTTACAAGTGCTATTTCACTTGCCGAGTCCTGTGTATCCACTATAGAGGATCAGCTTGGCTGGAGGCGTAATATAGCCAGTGTGGTTATCGGTATCATCATAGTTGCACTCGGCTCTTTCTCTGCACTCGGTTTTGGTATGCTTGATTTTGTAAAGATACTCGGAATGTCTATTCTTGACTTCTTTGACTTCCTTACAAACTCTCTTATGATGCCTATAGCTGCCCTTTCTACCTGTATACTCATAGTTTATGTAATTGGAGTTGATAAAATAATTGAAGAGATTAAACAATCTTCTAAGTTTAAGCGTAAAGGGCTTTACAAATTCTTCATCAAATATTTAGCCCCTGTATGTATACTTGTTATTTTAGCAAGTTCACTTGCCAGTGTATTCGGTTTAATTAAGTTCTAAACATTACATAAAGATGGGGCTGTCGCATTAAAGAAAAATACTACAAAATATAGCTGATTTACATTTCAACAATCTCTATATTGGTATATATTTTTCTTAGTGCGACTGCCCCCATTTTTCTATTTTTTTATTTAATCATATACTTATTCTCTTGCAATAACATATTTCTTATTCATAAAAATTTTCCACAATATAAAATTAGCTGCTATCATAACGGCAATTCCTAAAACCTGCAAGAAAATTGTATTTAGGAAAAATACATGCACAAGCCCAAATCCACCTAGTACAATCATGTTTATAAGGAACATAAGCATATTGTAACCTGCATTGCCGGTGACAGTTTCTCTTGAAAACGGCAATACCCAGCTGCTTATGCGTATTTCAAAGCTTGTAATAAATATAAAAGATACATAAGATAAAATTATATCCGGTAAAACTTTTATTCCGAAAATTGCAAAAAATATTACTGACAAAAATATAAATATCGGTGTAATGTAGTAAAATAAAACAACTTTAATTCCTGCCCTTATACACTTGCTAAGATTTTCTATAGGCAGCACCTGATAAAATAACAGGCTCTCTTTATTTTCAGACTGACTTATAATCGTATAAATAGCTTCTGATGTCAATCCGACCAAATACAAAGACGCAATAGTCCATCTGCTTTCCCTGATAGTTATTATAAACTCAGCTAAACTTTCACCTTTTGAAAACCTTGACAGCAATAATATCAAAGGCAATATAAGTACATTGGCAAGCTGCGGATAAAGCTTTAACTTCATATCCCTGTTTCTTGAAATCTGTATAAGTACCAGCTTCATGAAAGCATTTTCCTGTTTATCTTTTGAAAATACCTTACACATAGTACGAGAAAATACAGAGAGGGATTTATTTTCTTTTGCCGTTTCTGTCAGTTTATCAAGCTTGCTTTCAAACTCAGGCATTATTTTTTTCTTATATACAATTCCAAGCAAAATTACAGCCGATATAGCCATTCCTGCAAGTATATAATAATATCCTTCCGATGTAGCTGCAAAAAACACCGCAAGTATACCTGCAAACCATGCCGGCGGCAAAATAAAGAAAATAGGCGAGAAGGTGAGCTCTGATTTTGCAAACTCCGCAAAATCCACTAATCTCGGAACAATCTGATATACAAGTATTATTGCTACCGTCATAAAAATCTGAAATCCGCTGAGTATATCTTTAAGTTTCTCTCCAGAAAATATCTTTAATAATAAATAATATATAGCTCCTGCCAAATAAAGGCAAAATATCGTAATAATGATAGATGCAGCCACAAATAACAAACTATATAATAGTCCATGAAAAGTGAAAGCTGTAATCATTGACGGTAGCATCATAGAAAATGCGATTGTTCCTATATAATAAGCTATATGTATATTTTTAGCTATATTTAGCTCATCATGTCCTATCGGAAGTGCTCCATAAAACGGTTTTTCCGTCGTGTCTAAAAGCACTGCTGAATATTCGTTTATATATACGGAAAATAACATAAATATAAGCATAGAAAATCCCAGCAGATTTCCTCCGAATACATTTGGCATAATTTGCATACTTGCTATAAATGTACCAAAAATTATATAAACAAGGCAGGTTAAGAGCATTGACCTTTTGGGGTCTTTCTTCATTTTTTTTGTACTTTTATTTGTACCTACAGGTATCCTTCTGCCATCTATTATAAGTTTCAGTTTTAAGATTTCCCTTATTTGATTATAATTCAGCTTTTTACTTAAAAACGGCTTTACACATTTGTCAACAACCTTTAATACAAACGGCTCGCTACTTTTCATTTTCAATATTCTCACCTCCGGTAAGGGTATCTACAAACTTGGCTGCAAGGTCATGTCCTGAAGTAAAACCTGTAAGATTATTGAAAATATCTTCCATACTGCTGCCATTACTGTTATTTTTAAGCTCTTCAACTGTTGAATCTGCAATTACAGCCCCGTCTTTAAGAAGGATTACCCTGCTGCTCATCTGCTCCACTACTTCCATAATGTGGGAGGAATAAAATATAGTCTTACCTTGTTTTGTAAGGGTTTTAAGAACTTCCTTAAATACAGCCACACTGTTTGTATCCATACCGTTTAGCGGCTCATCCAAGAATAAAATATCCGGATTGTGTATCAGACTTCCTATGATTGCAATTTTTTGCTTCATACCCTTGGAGTAGCCTGAAATACGGGTTGTAAGGGCTTCATTTATCTGAAATATCTCAGCTAACTCCTGCATCCTGTCACGCCAGTTACTAAGCTCATATATGGAAGAGAGAAAGGAGATATACTCTTCTCCTGTAAGGCTTTCATAAAGAGAAAGAATTTCCGGAACATAGCCTATCTTACGCTTGTAACTTACAAGGTCTTTTTCGATATTCTTTCCGAACACCTCTATTGTACCCGAATAATTTCCAAGAATTCCGAGCATAAGTTTTACAGTAGTGGACTTGCCGCTTCCGTTTGGACCGATATAGCCTATAAGTTCTCCCCTGCCTGCTTCAAAACTTACATCATGAAGGACATGATGCTCTCCAAAACTCTTATTTACATTTGTAAGTCTGAGTACCGTATCCATACAATTTCTCCCTTTTATGATTGTTTTTAAGATAATAATACCATAGAATAGTTAATGCCTAATCTCCTCTACAATTTTCCTCATACAGTTTTCTACAGAAGTAGTATCTGCTTCGACAACTATATCTGCATACTTTTCATAAAGCGGACAGCGTTCTTCATAGAGATTTTTTAAGGTTTGACCTTCTTTTAGGGCTACTCCTCTGTCCTTTAGACTGCCAAGCCTTTTTTTTACCTTTTCATAAGGTAGTTTGATATAAACCACAGTTGAAATTTCTTTTAAATGTGCCATGGCATTTTTGCAGTATACTGCACTGCCACCTGTGGCTATAATTGATTTCTTACAGTCAAGTTCTGCATTTATTTCATCTTCTATCTGAAGAAAGCCCTCTGTGCCTCTTTCTGCTATAATTTCTGAAAGAAGCTTCCCCGTTTTTTCCTGTATCACAAGGTCACTATCCACAAACCTGTAGCCCATAACCTTTGCAAGCACCACTCCCACAGTACTTTTCCCTGCTCCGGGCATACCTATCAATGTTATGTTATTTTTCATTTAACGATAATCCCTATCAATTCTTTTTCAAACTTATATATTATCTTTTTCTGCCTGTTTTATGTCTGCTTGTAACTGATTTTTTCCTGTTAACCGATAGCTTTATTGCAGCTTTATTCTTTTTCCCGCTTTTTGTGGTAACTGTCCTTATTCTTACTTCTTTATCGGTATTCTGTACTTTATTATCGGCTTTATCTTCTTTTCTGATTGAATATCCGAAAGTTCCCAGTTCTTTTCCAAGCTCATAATACCTCCCATGTGAATAGGCTATAAGTTCAGATTTGGCAAGGTTAAATCTTCCTTTTTCATCCAGAAGCTTTCCATCCACCCTTACATTTACAACATCGGCTATAAATAAGCTGTGGCTTCCAAGTTCCATTATCTCTCTTACCTTACACTCTATATTTACAGGGCTTTCTGCTATAGCTACAGCTTTTATTTTCTCCGAGGCAAGCTTGGTAAGCTTCATTTCCTTAAACTTATCCACATCCCTGCCGGACTTAACACCACAGTAGTCTGTCGCATAGGTAAGTTCCTTAGTGGTAAGGTTTACTACAAACTCACCGGTTTCTTTTATAATATCATAAGAATAGCGTTCAGGTCTTATAGACACAGAGAGCATGGGCGGATTGGTACATATAGTACCCGCCCATGCAAGAGTTATAATATTGCTGTTTCCCTCTTTATCAGTAAGACTTACCATAATCGCAGGCAGTGGATAGAGCATATTTCCTGCCTTCCATGATATTTTATTTACTTTGTTTTTCTTATCTGCATTTTCTTTGTGACTTTCCATAACATTTTTCTTTTTTCTAATCATAAACTACCTATTTCTGCAAATCATTTTTTATCTGAGTAGTAGATATTTCAGGGGTTCTTGGAAGATAAACTACCTCACAATACTCTTTCAGGAAATCAAATTTACCCTTCCAATCATCCCCCATTACAAATGTATCCGCTTTATACAGCTTCACATCATCTATTTTCTGCTCCCAACTCTCCTCCGGAATAACAAGATCTACATAACGGATTGATTCTACAAGCTGTTTTCTCTGCTCATAAGAAAAATAACATTTTTTCTGCTTTTCATTCCAGTTAAATTCGTCTGTGGAGATGGCAACTATGAGGTAATCTCCATATTCCTTTGCTCTTCTTAGGATATTCACATGTCCATAGTGAAGCAAATCAAAAGTTCCATAAGTAATTACTCTCTTCATTTCCCCTCTCCTTCCGTAAGTTTCCTTACCGCCTCATAAAGCCTCCCGGCTGACTGGCGGTCACTTTGCACAAAGAAACTTTCATACCTGTCTTTATATTCCTCTTTAATCTTGCAATCATTTTCTATATAGTCGCACAGTATATCTATAAGCTCATCCGCCGACCTGCATATCTCTCCAAAGCCTATATTTTCATAGTCAAAATTGGTTATACGCCAGTAAGGAAGCAGAGTATCCTGATAATATACCACCGGCTTTCTCATATAGGCAAAATCATATTGCACACTGCTAAAATCAGTTACCATGAGATTACTCTGTTTCATTATAGTTACATAGTCCATGTCTTCTGTCGGACTAAGTGCCTCTACTACATCTGTAGTCTCAAAATCCGCGGTCTGAGCCTCAAATTTAGGATGGAAGAAAAGTTTTATCTTATAACCCTTTCTTCTTGCTACAGTCAGAAGCTTTTCATCAGTAAGCACCTTATTGTAAAGCAGATAAAAACTGCTTTCCTTAAACTTAGGATTGTATTCGGTTTTCCCGTTTGGTGCAGTTTTTCCTACCAATGCCGGTCTCCAGGTAGGTGCAATCAAAACTTGATTTTTGCTGTCATCTATAAGGTCATCATATCTTGGATTGCCGGAAGGTATAATCTGCTCGTCCTTAAAACAATTATCCTCATTAGTATAAAGCTCTCTTTCATAATTAGAAGCAACCACTACCGCTGCCGCATTACTTCCCATCTGAGCATAAGAAGAACTTCTGGTTATAGGATAACCATGATACATTCTTATTATCTTAGGATTTAATAAATCTCTAAAGTATATTAGTTTATTCTTTTTAAATCCCAGTTTTAAAAATGGCGGTATATGTGTCATAAATATTACTTCAGCAAACAAAGCGTAAAATGCTCCTTCATCACTGCCCGGTTCTACTACCTTGTATCCTTCTTTTATAAGACGCTCCCCGTCTTTAGAACTTTTTTCGATATAATATACTTTCTCGATTCCGTCATCCTGTGCGGCAGCATATTTTATGGCATACTCTCCGTTATCCCCTGCCTTGTAACTCTTATCATAATATACCCAAATACGCCTGTTTTTCATTTCCGGCAAAGCTTTACGATATGCTTTTCTCCATTTAAGCACAAGTGAAAGTTCTTCTTTCTCTTTTGAGCCGAACACAGCTTTTTCAAACTTATCCTCTATATACTTAATATAAGCATCTTCCGCCTGCCACCTTGCCTCATCATCCGCCTTAGTTATAAGAACGGCATTTCCGTTAAGCTTTGCAATATGCCCGTCAAAATACCAGTACTTAATCTCATTTTTATCCTCCAGTTTGCTTTGCCAGTTATCTTCAAAGAAAAGTTTAAGTGAATATTCATCTCCAAAAATTGACAAATGCAAAGAAATTTCCTGTGCTTCCACATCTTTTAACGGTATAAAACATTCATAAGCATCTCTTCTAAATACTTCTTTGTCAAAAAAAGTAGTTATAGCCGCCAGTTCCGTAGTTTTTTCTACTTTATACTCTAAAGGTTCTCCTTTATAATTATTTACAAATCTAAATTTACATTCTTCCCAAGGTAAATAGTCAGGCAGACTGAATTTTATAAACAATCCGAGATTACCCTGTTCTTTTCTATACTCCAAAGTATTAATCAGCGGATGTAAGCCGTTTATTTCATTTACTATGCCGTATTTTGAATCTTTCAGCCTGATTACTCCTTTAGTGCCGGTATTTTTATATTCAAGTTCAAGCTCTTTATCCGGCTGTCTTAACAAGGCAAAATACCTTCTTAAATTCCTGTCCAATTTAATAGCAGGTGCACGCATAAAAAGAATTTTATCACTTACAAGTCTCATTCCCGCACCTACTTCTGCAAGATATTCTTCCCTCTCCTCATTGCTTTCAAATACAAGCTTTACATTTTCATTTTTATTTGAGAGAAATCTTGTGCAACTAAGATATAAAAAACCGAACTGTGCTATTTTAGACAATTTCCCATCATTTATCAGATTAGCCAAATATCCCCTTGTAGTTGCAAAATACCACTCTTTATTATGACTTTGTTCCATTTTAGGCGAAGTTTCGTCAAGCCCTCTACCTGTAGTATAACTAACTCCGTTTACAATAAGCCCTTTAGGTGATTTCTCAAGATACTTTGTTGCAAAAAGTTCAGCTTTACAGTATCTTAATTCCTCGTTGAATTCAAGTAAATTATTTTTGATTATATGGGTACGACAAATTGCCCCAATCAAAATCGGAGCACCTGCTACCTCTTCAGATACATTGTATTTATAAATATCTTTTTCAATTTTACCAAAATGTGCAAGCGGTTTGCCGTTTTTTGCAATTATCCTTCCTGTTGCATAACATATATCCGGATTAGCTTTAAGTACATCTCTTAAAGTTATAAAATAATCATCATCAAAAACAGCTCCCTTATCATAAAAAGCTATAAACTCTGTCCTTGCTTTTTTCAGCTCCATATTTATTTCCTGTGGCTGTCTGTTAATGTCTATAAGCTTTATTTTAGAATTTTCAAGTAATTTTTTTATTATCTCTTTCTTTTTCTTTCTATAAATGCTTTTTGAATAAGGTATAAGCCCACCTTTTTTTATGGCAGCCAATACCCCTTTAATCTTCATTATAGAATCTCCTCCAATCTGCATTCACAAAGTGTCGGATCATATCTCTTTCCGCTTTCCGACCTTATGAGTGCTACAATTTCATTATTTGTAAGTGCACCTACAACTTCTTTATGTGTTTTTAAATAGTTAATATCATAAATTATTCTAAATATCCTAATTGCAAGTGAAATTTCATTCCCTACTTTTCCATATCTTTCACCGCTGCCGTCCCAATTTTCATTTATCGAATAAAGCTCTTCAGCTGAAATAATATTATTTTCCGAATTACTTATAATGTTTAATATTACAGCGGTATTTTCAAGCAGTTTTTCAGGAAACCTTAATGTATGCAGGTTAGTAGCATTCATCTTCCATTCAATCCTTGTAGTTATAAGCTTTCCTATATTCATATATGTAATTAGTTTATCAAGTTTCTTTTCTATAGCGGGTTCTATATCATATATTTTCTTAAATCCCTCTGTTAAAGCTCTAAGCCGTTTACTCTTTATTATCTCCTCAGGGCTAATTTCATAAAGTTTGCTAAGCATATTATCAAGAAAAATCTTTCTGTTTTTCTCCCTTGATTCAGCTTTGTTGGTATACATCATCTCATCCGCTTTTTTAACTATTTCACTAAAATCATTCTCATCATCAATAGTTTCCTTTATGGCATAACCCATAGCGATTGAAGGTTTTACCGCATCGTACTTTTCGCTGTCAAGTTTTCTGTTTATTCTTTCCATCAAAGCTTCAGCAGTATCTTCATCAGTATTTGTAAGGAAAATTGCAAATTCATCACCGCCAATTCTTGCAACTATGTCATTATTCCTGCAACAATTGTTAAGAACCGACGAAATTTTTACAATAAGCTCATCTCCCTTTGCATGTCCAAAAACATCATTAGTCAGTTTAAGTCCGTTTATATCAGCCATAAGATAGCATATCGGATAACTTTCCGGAATACCGGTTAATTTTTCAATAACTTCATTAAAATAGTTTCTGTTTGCTACATTGGTAATCTCATCATATCTTGATTTATAAAGAATTTCTTTTTCACGGTTTTTCCTTACACTTATATCTCTTGCAGACATATAAATGTATTCATTATTAGGTGTCCTTAACTCTATCATAAATACTTCTATGTGCATATTACTGACATCTCTTGTCAATATCTGCATTTCAGTTTTTATGGAATCACCATTTTTAACCCTTTCAAAAAGTTCTTCTATATCCACCTCTCTCTTGATTTCATAGGGCTTTAATTCCATCACATAAGATGCAAAATTTGTACCTAAAGCCTCTTCTTTTCTGCGATAACCGAGCATTTTCATTCCTGCTTTGTTTATATCAACTATTTTGCTGTCCTTAATAAGGAAAATAGCCTCACTTGAATAATAAAACATAGTCTTGAAGTGAATTTCATTTTCCCTAAGCTCCTCCAACCTTGTCCTAAGCTCCTCATTCATCTTCTTGAACTTATCGTCACTTCTATAGAGTTCAAAAATAAGCCTGTTGCTATTCTTAACTGCCTCTATAATCTTATACACCGAAGTCGAAAATACCGGATATACAAACATTAATATCATAATCGGTATTAACGGTCTTTCCCAAGCGTTCCCCGGCATAAGAAAAATTCCCACAACACTTATAACACCTGTAAAAAAAGATATTAAGGCGAAATCTTTTGTATTTAAACGCCTGTTTTTACTTTTGATGTGATAAAGATACGCCATTTCCACTATATACATGAACATTATGCTTATTACAGGTATTACTGCACTACTTTCATCTTTAACAGTTCTTATTACGGCAGCTGCCAAAGCCGTAATCGTAGCCGCTATCGGACCGTAGATAATAGAGAGGTTTATTATAACCTCTCTGGCATCATATAAAATTCCGCCGTCCAAAATATCCGCCACCGTAGTAATACTGTCAAAATATATAAATATAGTAAATAATATCCCTTGTATTACCTGAGTCAGTATATCGGATGAAAGACTTCTGTTTCTCAGTCTATTATCAAAGCCTTCTATTGATTTCAGTTCATACAAATCCTTAAATTTCTTATTAAAACTGAAATACTCCTCAATGACAACTGAAACAAGTAAAAGTACAAGCACAACACATACCTTTGATATAAGTTTAACAACCTGTTCCATATAATATTCTCCAAATTAAGGCAGGCATAAAATTAACATGTTTTCTGAATTATAGGTTTTCAACCTTGATAAGATTGGTACTTCCTGAAACTCCATTAGCAATTCCGCCTGTAATTACCAGTTTGTCTCCCTTGCTAAGCCTAAGAGTATCCTCAGCCACCTTCTTTGCTGAGTAAAAAAGTACATCTGTTGATTCAAATCTTTCACACATCTTAGGAATTACTCCCCAAGAAAGTCCAAGCTTACGCCATGTTTTCTCATCTGTAGTAAGTCCGATAATATCCACAGGTCCTCTAAATCTTGATACAAGACGGGCAGTCATTCCGGAAATAGTGCAGGCAACTATCGCCTTTGCATCTATATCTATTGCCATTCCACAGGTCGCATGTGAAATTGCATCAGGCTCATTTTTAATATAAAAATCGCTGTTATAAAATCTCTTTTTATAGTTAATATTTTCCTCTGTTTTTTCAGCAATCTTAGACATAGTAATAACCGCCTGTACCGGATAATTTCCTGCCGCTGTTTCTCCTGAGAGCATAATTGCGGAAGTTCCGTCATAAACCGCATTTGCAACATCAGAAGCCTCAGCCCTTGTCGGGCGTGGATTGTTTATCATAGATTCAAGCATCTCGGTAGCGGTTATAACTCTCTTTCCAAGCATTCTGCACTTAGTAATAAGCTCCTTCTGAATTGCCGGAAGTCTTTCAAAAGGTATTTCCACACCCATATCACCTCTTGCAACCATAATTCCGCTGCAAAGTTCACTTATTTCTTCTATATTGTCATAACCGGACTGGTTTTCAATTTTTGCAATAAGGCTTATATCCTCACCGCCATTTGCATCTAAAAACTTGTGCACATCAGCAAGATCCTGTTTTACCGACACAAAAGAGCAGGCAATAAAATCAACATCATTTTCTATAGCAAAGAGCAAATCTTCCTTGTCCTTATCCGACAAGTATTTTTGCTGTATATGTTTACCCGGAAAAGCCATACTCTTCCTGTCTGAAAGAATGCCTCCTATAATTACATCGCACTCTATCTCATCGGCTGTTGTATTTACTACCCTAAGTTCAATGAGTCCGTTATTTACTAAAATTGTATCTCCAATATTAAGTTCTTTTGCCAAATTTTTATAACTTACTGAAACCTTAGTGTTATCCCCTATAATTTCTTTTGTCGTGAATGTAAATTTATCTCCTTCATGAATCTCCGCCTTATGTCCTTCAAATACGCCGATTCTATATTCAGGTCCTTTAGTATCAAGCATTATTGCTATAGGAAGATTTAATTCACTACGCACTTTCTTAATTCTCTCAACTCTAAGCTTATGCTCCTTATGAGTACCATGTGAGAAATTAAGCCTGGCAACATTCATCCCCGCCTTGCAAAGCTCTCTTATCATATCTTCACTTTCACTTGCAGGACCGATAGTACAAATAATCTTTGTCTTACGCATATGTTTCCTCACTTTCTTTTCATATATTTATATGAAGGACTGCAACCGCTATTGCAAAGTACACTGTCAAAGATACCGCATCTACGATAGTTGTAATTAGGGGACTTGCCATAACCGCCGGATCAAATCCTATTCTCTCAGCTACCAAAGGAAGCACACAGCCTATAAATTTTGCAAATATTACAACTAAAACTATTGTTGAACAAATAACAGCTGCCACAGGAAAAGGCAGTTTATCTATAAATAACAATTTTGCAAAATTAGCCGTTGAAAGAGTTACTCCACAAAGAGCTGCAACTCTTATTTCTTTCCAAATTACTTTAAGTATTTCACTAAACTCTATCTCACCTAACGAAAGTCCTCGGATTACCGAAACGCTTGCTTGAGAACCTGCATTTCCTCCCGTATCCATAAGCATAGGTATATAGGCGGTAAGTATTACAAAAGATGCCAGTGCACTTTCATAATTTTTAATAATTGCTCCTGTAAAAGTTGCCGAAATCATAAGAAGAAGTAACCACGGCATTCTTTTTTTATAGGTTTCAAGTGTTGTCATCTTGAAATAAGGCTTGTCAGAAGGGAGCATAGCTGCCATTTTCTCAATATCCTCCGTAGCCTCTTCCTGCAAAATATCAACTACATCGTCTACTGTAATAATTCCGACCATACGGTTTTCATTATCCACTACAGGCATTGCGGTAAAACCGTATTTCTGTATGGTAAGTGCCGCCTCTTCCTGATCAGTCTGCGTATTTATACTGATTACCTTTGTATTCATTATATCGCCGATAAGTTCATCCGGTTCTCTGATAAGCAAGTATCTAAGTGCTACTGTTCCTTTTAAAACACGCTGATTGTCCACAACATAACAAATATTTACCGTTTCGGAGTCAAGTCCTCTTCGCTTTATTCTGATAATTGCATCTTCAACCGTCATCTGTTCTCTAAGGTCTACAAATTCGACTGTCATTATACTTCCCGCACTATCCTCAGGGTAGCGAAGAAGGTGATTTATATCCGCCCTTGTTTCAGGACTTGCATTTGAAAGAATCTTCTTTACTACATTGGCGGGCATTTCTTCAAGCAGGTCTGTAGCATCATCAGCCATAAGGTTGTCAATTATATGTGAAGCTTCGGTATCTGACATAGAAGTTATTATATACTGCTGGTCGTCCAGTTCAAGATTTGCAAATACATCTGCTGCCATATCCTTAGGCAGTATTCTAAAAAGCTTCAGTGAGTCCTCATCCTCCATTTCGTCCATAATGAAGGCTAAGTCAACCACATTCATATCTTCCATCTTTTTTCTAAGAGCCTTGTAATCCTTATTTAGAAGCAGTTTTTCAAGCTCTTCTCTATAATTTTCTTCTAAAATATCATCCACGCCTGATGCCTCCTTCTATTTTACTTTTAATGACACCGGACTGCTCCGGCTTATATCTGATTTTAGCCTTATTATCCTTATACCGTTATATGATTACCCCTTCAAGATGATCACATTCATGTTCTATAATCTCCGCAATATATCCACTGTAAAGCTTGATATGTTTCTTAAAATCTTCATCAAGATATTCCAAGGTTATATTTCTGTGCCTTATAGCTTTTCTCTCACCTTCAAGGCACATACAGCCTTCCTCGGTTTCGTAAGCACCGCTTTTTTTGAGTATCTTAGGGTTAATCATAACCGTCATTTCATTACTGTTTTCGGGCTGTATGGCAATAACCGCTTTATTTATACCTATCATATTGGCTGACATTCCTACGCATTCATCTGCATAAGCTCTTAAAGTATCTTTTAAATCCTCTACAACTGCCATATCATCCTTTGTCATAGGCTCTGATTTAAGCCTTAAAAAAAACTGATCTTTAACTAATTCCCTTACCATAATAATCTTAATCCTTTTATTATTTTTAATTATTGCTGAAACTTAAACTATAAACTTCTTTTACAGCCTTAACTACATTTTCCACAGTAAAACCGAACTCCTTAAAAAGCACATCAGCAGGTGCGGAAGCTCCGAATCTGTCAAGGCATATCGTCTTTCCGTCAAGTCCTATGTACTTACCCCAGCCAAATTCTGATAGTGCTTCAACCGCAACTCTTGCTCTAACCGCCTTTGGAAGTATTTTTTCTTTATATTCATCCGACTGTTTTTCAAATATATCCATACAAGGCATTGATACAACTCTCACATCAATTCCTTCTCTTAATAATACTTCTTTAGCTTCAATAGAAAGGCTTACCTCCGAGCCGCTTGCGATAATGATTGCATCAGGTGCTTCCTTAACAGAATCAGCTACTACATAGCCGCCTTTAAGTGCTTCTTTAGATGAACCTGCAAGTTGTGGAAGGTTCTGTCTTGTAAGCACAAGGGCTGTAGGCGTTTTCTTAGATGTAACCGCACTGTACCAGGCTGCTATTGTTTCCGTAGCATCAGCAGGACGGAATACATTGAAATTAGGCATAGCCCTAAACTCGGCAAGTTGTTCTATAGGCTCATGTGTAGGGCCGTCCTCTCCTACACCGATAGAATCATGTGTAAGTACAAAGGTAAGAGGTATTTCCATAAGTGAAGCCAGTCTTGCCATAGGCTTTACATAATCACTGAACACAAAGAAGGTAGATACATAAGCTTTAAGTCCCGAAAGCACAAGACCGTTGCCGATTCCTGTCATTGCAAGTTCTCTTACTCCAAAATGCACATTTCTTCCTGCATAATTCTCTGCCGAATAATCTCCCGCTCCATTTACATAACTCTTGTTGGAAGGTGCAAGGTCGGCAGAGCCTCCAAAAAGAGTAGGAAGTTTAGCTGAAAGCTTGTTTAATACCTTACCTGAAAGATTTCTGGTTGCATCAGGCTTATCATCATAACTCCAAAATTCCTCATCATCCAACAGTCCCAATGCCTTGCTTTCATCCTTAAATTCATCCCAAAGCATTTTCATCTCAGGGAATTTCTCACAGTATTCCTTAAATAGAACATTCCATTCTTCTTCCTTCTTGGCAAGACTCTCCGCTTTTGCCTTATAATTATCATATACCTCATCAGGCACAAAGAAAGGTTCTTCACTTTGCCAACCAAGTTTTTGCTTCATAGCTATTATATTATCCGCACCGAGAGGAGCACCATGTACATCCGCCGACCCTTCTTTAGGTGAGCCGAATCCAATTTTAGTATTAATCTTAATAAAAGAAGGCTGTTCTTTATCAGCCTTAGCCTCTTCTATGGCTTTACCGATTTCAGCAAGGTTATTTCCGTCTTTAACTTCAAGCACCTGAAAGCCCATAGCCTTAAATCTTGCCGGAACATCCTCTGTAAATGCAATATCCGTATTTCCTTCTATGGAAATTTTATTTGAATCATAAAGCACGATAAGTTTATTTAATTTAAGTGTACCTGCAAGAGAAAAAGCCTCATAGTTGATGCCTTCCATCATACAGCCATCTCCACCAAGCACATAAGTATAGTGGTCAACTACCGAATATCCTTCTTTATTAAATTTAGCTGCAAGATGTGTTTCTGCCATAGCCATACCTACTGCCATAGCCATACCCGCCCCAAGAGGGCCTGTAGAAGCTTCTACACCTGTAGTAACTCCATATTCAGGATGCCCCGGTGTTTTAGAACCCCACTGACGAAAATTTTTCATATCATCAAGAGTAAGCCCGTATCCGAAAAGATGAAGTAATGAATAAAGAAGGGTTGAACCATGTCCTCCTGAAAGAATGAATCTATCTCTATTTTCCCAATCAGGGTTTTTAGGGTTATGGTTCATGTGGTTTGCCCAAAGTTCATAACCTATAGCCGCTGCCCCGAGCGGAAGCCCCGGATGACCGGAATTTGCCTTTTGTACCGCATCTGCCGACAACACCCTTATTGCATTTACCGACATATTGTCAATATTTTCCATTTTTTCCTCCTAAAATTATCTGTTAACTATTAAATCTTCGGCATAAGGTAATGTAAGAATCCAGTCACAAAGCACATGCCATTCTTCGAGTTTATGAGCCTTTCTTGCATAATAAATATTTGACAATGTCTCATAATTCAATGTACAGGTTCTAAGCTGATTGTAGCTTGTCGGAAGCATCTGTATAAGGTCATACCAATAAGTTTTGTCCTTAGTTTCTACAAATTTTTTTCTAACTTCTTCCATATACGCTACAAGGTTGAGGAAATGTATTTTCGTTTCTTGTGTCATATAGTCGGTTGAAAAATCAGCCTCCTCAAAAGCCTTACTATGTATTTTGTGCATAGTACTTGTAGAGTTAGCCACAGTCGCTACTTTGTAGGTGTCATACTCTTTCCACCAGTAAAGCGGTGCGGTTATATCTACAGATACAAAAATCTGTCTTATAAACTTTCTGTGGTCAGAACCTGCCTTTGCAAGTCTCCTTGCAAGACTTAAATCATTTTCCCCTAAAATATAATTATTATTTTCATCATAATAACTATCCATTCTTGCCCATGAATTCATGGGATTTCTTGCACCCCTCATTGCATTTTCCAAGTTAAAAACTGAAGTTTTTTCTAATTTTATCATATTTCTCCCACCATTTTCAGCATTAAATACAGAGTTAGTTTACCACATTTTCTGCCTATATATCAATAGTTAAACCGTCACTCGGCAAAAAACTTGCTATAACCTGTTTTATGCCTTATAATATAAAGAAATCCAAATTATTGAGGAAGAAATTATAGTTATAAAATTCCTGCGAGAGAGGTATTAAATGAAAAAAAACAAAATCATTCCATTTTCACTGCTTTTTATTACTCTTACTTTTTTGGAACTTTTCTGTATAATAAAATATTCTGATATTTTTTATTTTCCTTTGGCAGTCGGCTTTACTCTGCTAGGTTCCGTTTATCTGCTACTTACAGAAGTTCAGTCCGTTATAATCTCATTTTTAAAAGAAAGGGCTGATAAAGCGGAATTAGACGAAAAATCCGCTGCTGAATACGATGAAACCGAAAAACTTGCAAAAGCAACCTATGTACTTGAAAAAAGAATTTTAAACCTCTTGGAAGAGCGTATCCTTACACCTGAAGAAAATATGGAGAACCTCAGTTCCCTACAAAGTGAAATAGTTCGTGCAATAAAAGCTTCAATAAAGTATGACAAAGATAATGCCAATCATCTTGCCGACATTGTTTCTGGCAGCTTACAGAATTTTAAAAATCCGATGACATCTGATAATCTCATACAAATTCTTGATAAATTTGATGAACTTAAACTTGAATTAAATAATAACAAACTTACATCCGATGCCATAAAAAAACAGCTTCAAACCATAATAGACATAGCAAAGCAGATTGCAGATAACAAAGAACAATCAGTCAGTAATAACAACTTGGAGATAACATGAAATACATAGTTTTTGACCTTGAATGGAATCAAGGAAATTCCACGAAGGAAGAACCTGAGATATCTCTTCCTTTTGAGATTATTGAAATTGGTGCCGTAAAATTAGATGAGAATTTTAATGCTGTTGATTATTTTCACAGAATAATAAAGCCGGTAATTTATCCCGAATTATTTAAGCATACAAAAGAGCTTATTTCTCTTACTGAAGAAGATCTCTCTATGGGAATTGACTTTGTAACCGCCTGCAAAGAATTTTTAAGTTGGTGTAGGAAGGGTGACCGAAACTATTCTTTTGCTACCTGGGGCACTCTTGATTTGCTTGAACTTCAAAGAAATATGGCTTTTTATAGGATTTATAACGGCTTTTCAAGACCTTTATATTATTATAATGTCCAGTACCTGTTTAATATTTATACTGAAACATACGATGACACGGTATTTTCACTTGAAAATGCAATCAGATACTTGGAATTAAGTGAAGATAAAGCCTTTCACAGTGCAATCTCAGATGCCGAATATACTGCTGAAATTCTTCAAAATATAAGTGAAATAAATGTAAGGCTTTATCCCTCAGTGGACACCTACAAATTCCCTCTAAATAAAAATCAGGAAGTAAGCATACTGTATCCTGACCACAAGCTAAATATTACAAGGGCTTATCGTTCAAAAGAAGCTCTTAAAAAAGCATCTGAAAAAGAACCTTTCCGTTGCCATATCTGTGACAAAAATCTTCGTGAGATAATCCCTTGGTACACATCCAACTCCAGGAACTACTACATTGTCGGAGAGTGTATGGCTCATGGCTATATGAAGGGAAAAAGACTTATTAAAAATCCTGACAACAAACACTATTTTGCCATTTCAACACAAAGAGCACTTTCTAAAGATCAGGCTATTACAATGCTTAATAATTATAACAATAAAAAGATGAATATGTGAAGAAACCGGCCTACCATTTAAGCCGGTTTCTTTTATTCATATCTCTTTTTCTGCGTCTGTACCTTCTCCTTGCTGCATATGCCGGATTTCTGTATATTAACAGCCACCATAACAGCCCTAATATAAGAAACACTGAAATTATAATCATTATAACTGCAATATAATTAAGCTTTTTTTTCACATTTTCTTCCTGTTTTACTTCTGTTACCGTTTCAGGCTTTTCAAAAGAATAAGCCTTAGAACTTGTATAAATAAGTTCTGCATTTCCTATACACTCACCACTATATTGATATTCTACATGTCCAATGGTATTAACCCCTACTTTTATAGATGTAATATCATTTTCCTTAATTTCAGTAACTACTCCGCTTATATCACACTTCTTAGGTACTGCCAAAGCTGAAGTACCTGATACTGTAAATTCCGCCGAAGGGTCATTTTCTAAAATATGCTCATAAACTTTGCTTTTACTCTCACTTAACTTAAACGGTATTTTATCCGCCTGTAACATCCTGAATCTCTTGAAAGTATAGTCCATAAGCTTTTTGGAATTGGTATACTGAATATCTTTACCTTCGGCATTCATTATTACGCATACCACATCCATTGTTCCTTTTTTTGCAAAGGAAACTAAATTAAACTTTGCTTCACCCGTATAGCCTGTTTTCCCTGCATAGCAGTGTTCATAAGCATGTTCAGGACTTTTCACCGGATTAAACAGCTGATGTGTATTGGATAACGGACGCTTTTCCTTCATCAAATTGGTTTCCGGTATTACATATTTTCTTGTACCCGCTATTTCTCTAAAAACATCTATCTTAATTGCCGCTCTGGCTATCTTTGCAAGGTCTACAGGAGTAGTGTAATGCTCTTTCTCATAAAGTCCGCTGGGATTAAGAAAGTGAGTGTTTGTACAGCCAAGTTCTTTTGCCTTTTCATTCATCATATCAGCAAAATCTTCTATACTTCCCGCTGTATGTATAGCAAGTGCATTTGCCACTTCATTTGCGGAGGCAAGCATCAGCCCATAAAGGCATTCTCTAAGCGTAAGTTTTTCTCCGGGAGTCATGCCTATACTGGAACTCCCCCTGTCCGCTGCATCTATTGCCTCTTTGGTAAACTCTACCGTTTCGTCTAACGACTTCGCATGTTCTATAGCAAGCAGGGCTGTCATTATCTTAGTCGTACTTGCAGGATACCATTTTTTTGTGGCATTTTTTGAAACCAGTACAGTACCATTTGCTAAATCCATAACCACCGCCTCTTTTGCCGTTATTGACGGACATTTTGGCCAAGGGGCAGTTAGTGCCGAGACTTCTTTCATATCAAAAACTAAGAATAAACTCATAACTGTTAAGATTATTGCTAAACTTTTTTTTATATATAACTTTTTCATAAATTTCTCCAAAACTATCACCAAATAAAAATATACCCTTATATTTAACCATAGAAACAGGGCTATTTCAAGGGTTAATAAGATAGAAAACTTGACATTCCTTCATATTTGTTGTAAAAACTCTTTAGCAATAAGAAATTATAAAAATTATGTGAGGTCTGTATGAGATTAAGAAATGTACCCGGCTCCAGAGAAGATATAGCTAATAGTGAATTCGTTATACAAGAGGCTGAAAAACATAAAGGAGAAATTTTCTCTTTTTTTCCTGTTAAGCAGCCACTTTTTATAGAAATAGGTATGGGAAAAGGACAGTTTATAACCACACTTGCAAAACTTCATCCTGAAATAAATTATATAGGGATTGAAAAATATTCAAGTATACTTATAAGGGCTATTGAAAAACAAGCGGAACTTGAACTTCCTAATCTTAAATTTATCCGCATGGATGCTGAAAATATAAATGAGGTTTTTGGTGAAGGTGAGGTTGATAGGATTTATCTTAACTTTTCAGACCCTTGGCCAAAGGACAGACATGCAAAGAGAAGGCTGACTTCAAGACAGTTTTTTGCACGATATGAAAAATTTCTTAAACCTGAAGGTAAAATTCAGTTTAAGACTGATAATTCAAGCCTCTTTGATTTCTCTTTAGAAGAGGTTGAAGCTACAAATTTTAAGGCTACGGAAATTTCTTACGACCTTCATAGCAGCGAATGGAATGCGGGTAATGTAATGACCGAGTACGAGGAAAGATTCTCTGCAAAGGGCAATCCTATAAAAAGGGTTATATTTGTAAGGCGATAAAACATCTGTGGGCTGTCGTATTAAAAATGAGATACACAAAATACTGTGATGATTTGATGACAAATTTACTGTATCTTGTTGTACTTTTACTCATTACAACAGCCCCCTTAATATTTCTATCGGGTTATAAATTATAACTTATTTTCAACATTACGATTATTTTACTACATTTGTAGAATTTTTAACCTCTACTTAAATATAACTACAGTAGCCCCTGTACCTCCTTCATTATACTCACCTTCCCTGAAGCTTTTTACATACTTACATTTTTTAAGATAGTCATGCACCATTCCTCTAAGTGCTCCCGTACCTCGCCCATGTATTATCCTGACCTGCGGAAGATGGGCAAGGTAAGCATCATCTATGTATTTAATAAGTTCCTCCCTCGCATCATCATAGCGAAGTCCCACAATGTTTTTCTCGACACGCACATTAAGACTCTTACTCATTCCTATGTTTCCGCTGCCTGATGAATACTTATCCTTAACTATCTTTACAGAATTATCTTCTTCTACAAAAGCAAGGTCTTTTACATTTACATTTAACTTCATTATACCCATGGTAACTGTAAGATTGCCCTTTGTATCGGGGAGAGTGCTTACAGTACCCTTGATACCCATAGCAAGTACAAGTACCATATCCCCTATATGAAGCTGTTTGTTACCTACACGGTTTCTCTGACTTTCCTTGGCTTTGATTCCATTACTCTTTGTTACCGCATCTATCTTCTCACGAAGTTTGGTTCTCTCTTCTTCCATCTCTCTGGCTGTAGCACCGCCAAGCCCCCATTTGTTATATTTCTTAATGGAGGCATCAGCCATTTCCTTAGCCTCTGAAAGTATCTTAGCCGCCTCACGCTTAGCGTCAGCCAGCAGATTTTCTCTTTTTTCCGCCAGTTTTTCTACATCTGTCTCAAGAGCCTGTTTTTCTTTTTCTATCTCAGCTCTTCTTTTCTTTATCCGCTCTTTTTCTTCCTCTATAAACCGGCGGCTGCGGTTAAGCTCCGCTATTACATCTTCAAAACGCTTATCATTGGTGTCTATCCTGTTGGTAGCATCTTCTATTATCTCATCTGAAAGTCCAAGCTTTTTTGATATTGCAAAAGCATTACTCTTACCCGGTATTCCTATAAGTATGCGATAAGTAGGCATAAGCGTTTCAAGGCTGAACTCAAGACTTGCATTCACAACTCCCTGTGTTGTAAGTGCATATACTTTAAGTTCACTGTAATGTGTGGTTGCCATCACTCTTGCATCTCTGCTTTGAAGCTCTGCAAGAATTGCCATAGCAAGTGCTGCACCCTCCGTAGGATCTGTACCTGCACCGAGTTCGTCAAAAAGCACAAGACTTTCTCTATCCGCTTCTTTTAATATACTTACTATATTTACCATGTGAGATGAAAATGTAGAAAGGCTTTGCTCTATACTCTGCTCATCTCCTATATCCGCATATATTTCATTAAAAATTCCAAGTTCAGACTTATCGAAAGCCGGTATGTGAAGTCCTGCCTGCCCCATAAGCGTAATAAGCCCGACCGTTTTAAGCGAAACTGTCTTACCTCCGGTATTAGGACCTGTAATTACAAGAAGTTCAAAATCCTTTCCAAGATTAATATCTATAGGTACAACCTTCTTTTTATCTATTAGCGGATGTCTGCCCTTTTTGATATTTATTCTCCTGTCAAGGTTAAATACAGGCTCCGTTGCACTCATCTCCTTTGCAAGCTCCGCCTTTGCAAATATAAAATCAAGTTCCGGAAGTACGGTTACATTATATTTTAATTCATCTAAATAACCTGCCGCCTCATTTGAAAGTAGTGCAAGTACCTTCTCTATCTCCTTAGCCTCCTCTATAATAAGCTCACTAAGTTCGTTGTTGTATTTAACCACTACGGCAGGCTCTACAAACACAGTTGAGCCGGTAGAAGACCGGTCATGAATAAGTCCGTCTACCTTGCTTCTATGCTCATTTTTGACAGGCAGGCAATATCTGCCGTTCCTCATAGTCACCTTGTTATTTTGTAAAAGCCCCTTTTCAGAAGCTGAATTTATAAGGCTGTCAAGCTGTTCCCTGATTTTAGCATTGGCAAACTCTATCTTTCTTCTTACATTTTTAAGCCCCGGACTCGCATCATCAGCCATTTCCTCCTCAGAAATGATACAACGCTTAATTTCATTATTATAAGGTGAAAGCGGTGCAAGCTTTTCAAGTCTTTCAGAAAGAATATCAGGCTCTAAGGAACTGTCCCTTTTTGCTCCTAAGTTCTTTACACGAAGTGCCACATCAAGAGTCTTGCTTATATTTATAAACTCTCCCATACCAAGAGTAGAGCCTACTTCAAGCCTTATGAGAGAATCTCCAATTTCACAAAGTCCCGAAAATGAAATATGCCCCGACCTATATACCCTTGCGAGTGCGTCTGCCGTTTCCTTCTGTGCTATATTTATTTCTTCAATATCCGTCATAGGGGTAAGCCGAAATACACTCTCTCTTGCTCTGTCTGACGAAACAAGCTCCGACAGCCGCTCTGTTATTTTGTAAAACTCCAATGTATGCAATACTTTTTTATTCATAAATTTACCTTTTTCTTTATTAACTTATCCATTTCTTTTACTTTCCCCATTAAGCAAAAAGGAACTGCCACCGGCAGCCCCTTCATGTTTACATAATCTGTTTAAAACTCAATAAACTTATTTTCTGCCTTACCATTAATTACATAATAAGCCCTACGCTCATTTGCATTAATATAAACCTTTACCGACTTAACATCATCAATGCTATTTCCTTCTGCCAAATAAGCAGCTTTAGTACGCTGAATCATCTCATCTGAACTAATCTGCATACCATTAAACTCAAAATAAGTATCAAGTTCAATCCCCGCTGCTGCTTCTTTCTTTGCTTCTTTGTTTACAATCATACTCCCTCCTTCATTATATAAACTATATTTGCTATATCAAAAGGCAATATACCTTACAGCCCGTTTAGTTGCTCCATTTAAGCCTATGCAGATCACCTTGTAATTTCATACCCTCAAAATCCTGCTGTCTTAAAGCTTCATAGAGCATAATTGCTACAGAGTTTGATAAATTAAGCGACCTTATTTCTCCTATCATAGGAATTCTCACCGATGTTTCCTCATATTTTACAAGGATTTCCTCCGGTATGCCTGCACTTTCCCTGCCAAACATTATAAAATCGTTTTCTTCATATATTACCTGCGTATATGCTTTTTTAGCCTTGGTGGTAGCCATATATATTCTAGCTCCCAAATTCTTGGATATAAATTCTTCAAAATTTTGATACACCTGTAAATTAAGATCTTTCCAGTAATCCATACCTGCCCTTCTTACAGCCTTATCCGTAATCTCAAACCCCAAAGGCTTAATAAGATGTAAGGCGGTACCGGTAGCAACACAAGTTCGTCCTATATTGCCGGTATTAGCCGGTATCTCAGGTTCATGTAAAACTATATTCATAATCAGTCACCGGTAATGGCTATGTTAAAATTAATACATTTTCCGTTTTCATAAGAAAGCGGTATACATAAATTTTTAGTAAATGCAGTATTGAAACTCATATCCCCATTTCCTACGGTCGGAGGTGTAATATCTATTCCTATTCCCTTACTTGAAAATAATGTAGCAGCATTACCAAGCACCATGTTACTAAGCTCACAGATTGCACTATGTCCAATTTCATTAAGTTCAGGTAAAGGTCCCTGCATCATCATTTTTCCTGCTATATCACAGGCTACAATATTGGTAAATTCTATAATTACCTGCCCTCTGACATCGCCCGTAATTCCTATTATAATTATCAGCGAATCGTGCGAAAACTTCATGTCCTTCAGCCCGGGTCTGCCGATAACAGTGTCAATCATACAAGTCTGCTTTAGTATAGTCGTAGCCGCCATAAGGAAGGGATTGATGTATTCAACACTGAGTCCTGCCATTTTACTACCTCCATTTTTATTTTTATATGATACCGAATATTTGTATCATCAGTTTCATTTCAAATGTCTTTTTGCAAAATCTTCTATCCGTGACATCGCAATTCTAAGGTTATCTATTGAATACGCATACGAAATCCTTATAAAACCTTCACCGCACTCACCAAACGCACTGCCGGGTACAACTGCAAGCCTTTCTTCTTTAAGAAGCCTTGTTGCAAATTCTTCGCTTGTCATTCCAAAATCTTTTATACAAGGGAAAATGTAAAATGCTCCAAACGGTTCAAAACAGCTTATACCTATACGCCTTAACTCCGACATAAGAAATCTTCTACGCTGATTATATGCTTCACGCATATTTTCTACATCTGCATCTCCATTTTTAAGTGCTTCAATAGCGGCATATTGGCTTGTTGTAGGTGCACACATAATTGCAAACTGGTGAATTTTTAACATTTGGCTTATAACACGCTCAGGTCCTGCCGCATAACCCATACGCCAGCCGGTCATAGCAAAGGCTTTTGAAAATCCGTTTATATATATACTTCTCTCTTTCATACCTTCAAAAGCCGCTATTGATGTGTGTTTTCCTTTATAAGTAAGTTCAGCATATATCTCATCAGTAATTACAAAAATATCTTTTTCTATTACAAAATCAACTATAGGGCAAAGTTCTTCCTCTGTCATAATAGCACCGGTCGGATTGTTTGGAAACGGCATTATTAAAACTTTGGTCTTATCTGTATAATATTCCTCCAGTTCAGCCCTTGTAAGCTTAAACTCATTCTCCGCCTTCAGCGGTATGGATACCGGCTTTCCTCCTGCAAGTTTGGTACAAGGCACATAAGATACATAACAAGGTTCAGGTATAAGCACCTCATCTCCCACATCAAGCATAGCCCTAAGTGCTATATCTATAGCCTCACTGCCCCCTACCGTAACTATAATTTCGTTCTTTGCATCATAATCCAAGCTATATTTTCTTTTTACATAATCCGAAATATTTTCTTTAAGTTCTTTAAGCCCTGTATTTGATGTATAGTGAGTTTTACCCCGTTCTAAAGAGTAAATGCCTTCTTCCCTTATATGCCACGGAGTTTGAAAATCAGGTTCGCCTACGCCTAACGAAATGGCATCCTTCATTTCACTTACTATATCAAAAAACTTTCTTATACCGGACGGCTTTATCTCCTGTACTGCATTATTTAATATTTCCCTCAAGGCGTAATTAACTCCCTTTCATCTTTTTCTTCAATGGCATAACTTAAACCATGCTCCTTATATTTCTTTAATACAAAATGAGTTTCCGTACTTATAACAGACTCAAGCGGTGAAAGTTTGCTGTGCACAAATTTTGCAACTTCTCTCATGCTCTTACCTTCTACTATAACCATAAGGTCATAATCCGCAGACATAAGATACACATAAGATACTTCTTCAAACCTGTAAATACGCTTTGCCATAAAGTCAAAGCCCTCATCTCTCTTAGGAGCTACTTTTACTTCTATAAGTGCCGTAACCGTTTCATTATCATCTATTTTTTCCCAGTCTACAAATGTAGGATAACCACAGATTATCCTTTCAGCTTCAAGTGCCTTAATTTCAGCACTTACAACTTCCGGAGAAATGCCCAGCATAGCTCCCAAATCCTCTGATGATAACTTACTGTTTTTCTCAACAGCCTTTAATATTTCAAGCCTCAACTTTCTATTTTCCATACTTATTTCCTCTCAAGACCCGACTTATCAATATAATACTATATTATTTATATTTCAACAAGTGCAAAATAATCCAAATTAACTCAAAACTCATATTTAGGCGGCTCTATAAACCTTTCTTCATCTTCAAAAATTACAACCCTCTTTTTATCCTTTAACACCTCACCTATACAAACCGCCTCTATTCCGGCTCTTCTAAGTGCCTGTGTCAACTCTTCTCCTCTGTCGCTTGCTAGTAGATAAGCTCCCTCAGATCTCATTTCAAGCGGATTTATATTAAAATAATTACTAATTTCAACAGTTTCCTGTTCATAGCTTAACCTTTCGGCATATATAGCAAGTCCCGCCTCTTTTCTGTCACCCAAATTCCAAAGCCCTGCAAGAAGCCCTCCTTTACCGAGCGGCAACATAGCGCTGACTCTATAAAACGGTGCAGTTTCCGCCTCTATAATCGGCATTCTGTCTGAAAACTTATGCCTCATTTTCTCTACAAAAATTTTAGGATAAACACGATCAAGTTCCGCCTCATTTTTCTTAAACAACTCTGCCATACCTGACTTTCCCAAACTTCCTGTAAGAACAATACTCTGACCTTCAAATATTCTTTGGCGTTGCCACGGTGCATCTGAGGCACTTTTAAGAGGTCCCCTTCCTAAAACAAATACAATATTTTCAGGTTCTGCCCCTTCTTTTAAATAAACCGACACTCTTTTAACATCTACACCAATCCTGTCGGCAATTTTTTTTAGTGAAGCCGAAAACTCTCTAAGCCATGCCTCTTCAAAGCCTCCTGCAAATACCGCTTCCGCCCTCAGTTCTGTAAGTTTTCCTCCTGCACAAATAATTTTTCTGATTATTTCATTAAAATTATGTTCAGAAAGTTTCATCTCCGCCTTAAACACAAAAATGTCGGATGCTTCTGTATAATACCGGTCATCTTCCCTGTTTATAGAGACAGAGTAGGCATTTTTTTGAAATAAATGCCTACTCTCCTCCTTTAAGTATAATTGCTTTATTACGCTTCTTTCATAAATATAATCAGGAACTTCTATCATCCTTCTATTCCCTCTTCATCCGTTTCATCATCATAAATATCGTCTTCATCATCCGTTTCCGCTTTTTTCTTCTTTTTTTCAGCCTTTTTCTTTTTCTCTTCTTCCGTCTTCTTCTGTTCTTCTTCCTCTTTCTTCTTTTTCTCTTCTTCAGCCTTCTTTTTAGCTGCT
>CAUTOC010000010.1:0-65124 GCA_963539695.1 uncultured Catonella sp.
GTCTCTATTTTTAATATTCCTTTTTGAATCCTTAAGTACGGTGAGTTTTACATCCATAAGACGTGAATTCTCCATACTCCCAATAGGTGCAATCACACAGCCTCTGTGAAGCTCATCCTTATGAATATTAGAAAGATTTAATGCTACACGCTGACCAGCTTCACATTTTTCCTGATTTGTCTCATGCACCTGAATGGTTCTGATTTTACACTCCTTACCTACAGGAAATACTTCCAATACATCATTCTTGCTTATAGAGCCTGAAAGAAGAGTTCCTGTAACTACTGTTCCAAAACCGGGCATAGAAAATACACGGTCTACAGGAAGTCGTGGTATAGTGTTTATATCCTTTTCTTTTATATCGTCTTTTACCATTTTTAGTATAAGTTCTTTAAGTTCTCCTATACCTTCCCCTGTCATAGCCGATACTTTAGCTACAGGTGCATTTTCCATTATAGTTCCCTTCAGTTCCTCTTTTACATCTTCTTCCACCAAGCTAAGCCATTCTGTATCAACCGTATCACATTTATTTAACACTAAAATAGTTTTTTCTATTCCAAGAAGCCCTAAAATATCAAGATGTTCCTTAGTCTGCGGCATTATACCTTCATCAGCCGCTACCACCATAAGTACAAGATCCATACCTACAACACCGGCAGCCATATTATTTATAAATTTTTCATGTCCCGGTACATCTATAATCCCGCATCTGGTATGATCTTTAAGGTCAAACCAGGTAAAACCAAGCTCTATAGTTATTCCTCGCTTTTGTTCTTCTTTAAGCCTGTCGGTATTTCTTCCCGTAAGTGCCCGAATAAGGGTAGTTTTTCCATGATCTATATGTCCTGCCGTTCCGATAATAATGTGTTTCATCAGCACACACCTCCAAACAGGTTGCAAATAGTATCAAAATCTTCATCTAAAAGGGTACGAATATCCAGCCATATTGCATCCTCTGCTGTTCTTGCAACTACTGCAGGCTCAAAGCTATGAATCATTTCTTCTAATGCACTTATACTTATATTATAAGGCTTAATAACTACTGCTACACTCTTAATCCTTTCAAGCGGAAGTGAGCCTCCACCTACTTGCGACTCACAGTTTTCTATAGTTATTTCTGCATTTTTACAGCCAGCTTTAAGTATTTTTGCCAATTTTTCAGCTCTTTCTTTAACCGAATCATAGCTTTCACTAATCATTTTAAGTACAGGAATTTCAGCTATAGCTTTTTCTTCATTTAAGTATGAAAGTCATACCAGCGCAAGTGCGGTGACTGTAACTTTAGCTACCCTTACTGCACGTGTGAGCTGATTTTTCTTCATCATATTTATATATTTTTTCTTACCTATTATAATACCTGCCTGTGGTCCGCCAAGCAGCTTATCTCCGCTAAAACATACCACATCCACACCTGCCTCTATTGCCTCTTGCACTGTTGGTTCATGTGTAAGCCCGAACTTAGCAAGGTCAATAAGTACACCGCTTCCCAAATCTTCAATAATAGGAATATCTGTTTTCTCTGATAAGGGGTTTAATTCTTTAGCAAGCACACTTTCTGTAAATCCTACTATATTGTAGTTACTTGTGTGTACTTTAAGGAAAGCCTTAGTATCTTCAGTAATTGCATCTTCATAGTCAGAAAAATGTGTTTTGTTGGTTGTACCGACTTCAACCAGTTTAGCACCGCTTTGTTCCATAACATCGGGTATTCTGAATTTCCCGCCTATTTCTATAAGTTCACCTCTGGATACAATTACTTCTCCACCCTTTGCAATACTGCTTAATATAAGCATAACTGCAGCCGCATTATTATTTACTACCATAGCGGCTTCCGCCCCTGTTATCCTACATAAAAGCTTTTCAAAATGAGAATAGCGTTCTCCTCTTTTTCCTGTTTCAAGATTATATTCAATATTTGAATAACCGCAAACTATATCTACAAGCTTTTCTGCCTGAGTTCTTGTTATAGGAGCACGACCAAGATTAGTGTGAAGTATTGTTCCTGTACCGTTTATTACTTTTCTTACCTTAGGTTTAAAAAGATTTGCTACAGCCTTAACTATGGACTGTGTAATATTATCTATCTTTGACTGTAATTCTATTTCATCATCCGATTCAGCAATCAAAAGGCGGAGTTTGTCTGTCTCCTCCCTTATTATATCCATTACTATTTCATGTCCGTATTTTAATATTAATTCTTTGATTTCATCTTTTTCAAGAAGTATATCTACCTTAGGTATACTCCTATACAATAAATTTTTATTCATTTTCCCTCCTATGCAGAAAATTCTCCAAATCTGACAATCTTCTGCCAAACTCAGGGAATTATCTTACATATATCAGTTTTTCTTTCTTAGGTACAACCTGTCCGATTACAGCTACTTTAGTATCCGATCTTGATTCACTTAATGCTTTAATAATTTCATCACCATATTTAGCCTCTACCGCATATAAAAGACCGCCTGATGTCTGCGGATCAAAAAGCAAGTCTGCAAATACCTCTTTGACACCTGTAGTATCAACCTTAGAACCGAAATATTCTTTATTTTTATATGCTCCGGCAGGTATCAGTCCCATTTCAGCCAAATCTCTTGCATCTGTTACATAAGGTATCTTATCAGCAAATATTTCAAAAGAGACTTCACTTGGTTCAGCCATCTCTATACTATGTCCCAAAAGCCCAAAACCTGTTATATCTGTACAGGCATGTACAGGGAAAGCATCCATGGCCTCCTTGGGTTTGCGGTTAAGTGTAGTCATAACTTTAACAACTTCATCAAGAGCTATTTTAGAAGCCATATCTACTTTCGCAGCAGTACTTACTATTCCTGTACCGATTTGCTTTGTAAGTATCAGAATATCTCCTTCTTTTGCTCCATAGTTCTTCTGTATTTTCTCAGGATGAACGAAACCTGTTACACTTAAACCATAAAGAGGTACATCATTTTGAATCGAGTGTCCTCCTATCAAAAGTGCATCAGACTCTGCTACCTTATCTGCTCCACCCTTCATAATATCTCCAAGGATACCTGAATCTAAGCAGTTTGGAAATGCAACTATATTCATAGCCACCTTAGCAGTTCCACCCATTGCATATATATCACTTAAAGCATTTGCTGCCGCTATTTGTCCAAATAAATAAGGATCATCTACTACAGGAGTGAAGAAATCAAGTGTCTGTATAATAGCAACTTCATCACTTACCTTATACACAGCAGCATCATCTGAGGTATCAAGACCTACTAACAGGTTTTCATCTTTTCTTAACTTAGGCAACTTGCCCATAACCTGAGCAAGGGTTTCCGGCCCTATTTTTGCCGCTCAACCTGAAGCCTTGGTAAGTGAAGTTAATTTTATATTTTCTTTACTCATGCTGCCTCCTTCTTTTATGATTGTCAAAACCCAAATTTATAGTCTGTATTTTAGTATTGTGTAAACCTAAGCTTTAGTCAATAATTTGAGTTAAATTCATAAACATTTTTTATAAATTTGCCAATTAATTATACTATATTAAATGCTTATTTTTCAAGCATTACACAATTTTGCAAAAAAGGACCGTACCTGACTTCTTAAAAAGGAGAATAAAAACAGAGACCAATTTCTCAGTCTCTGTAATCAAAGTGTTTTTATTATTCCGGCTTATTTACAATTCAACCTTATCACCCTTGGCAAACTTAGCAATCTTACCACCTAAGAATAAAAGTGCAATAATGTTTGGAAGTACCATAAGAGCATTGAAAAGGTCTGAAAGATTCCAAACAAGATCTACTTTAAGAAGTGAACCACAGAAGATACAAGCTATAACTATAATGGTAAATGGAATTATAGCTTTATCACCGAAGAGATACTTAATGTTCTGTCTTGCAAAGAAGTACCAACCTATAATAGTTGAGAATGCAAAGAACAATAAGCAAAGTGCTACGAACTTAGGACCGATACCACCAAAGCCATGCTCAAAAGCAGCCTGTGCTACTGATGTACCTGTAAAATCCTTATTATCTGCACCAAACTGACCATTAAGTACGCCTGTTGAAAGAATTACAAGAGCAGTCATTGTAAGTACAATAAATGTATCAATGAATACACCTACCATTGCAACTTCACCCTGATCCTGTGGTTTACCAACCTTAGCTATAGCATGTGCATGTGGTGTAGAACCCATACCGGCTTCATTAGAGAAGAGACCTCTTGATACACCTCTCCTTATAGCTTCTCTAACTGCAATACCTGCTGTACCGCCAACAATAGCCTCAGGAGTAAATGCTCCTGTAAAGATAGAAGCAAAAGCTCCCGGCACATTCTTAATATTAATAATAAGTATAATAAGACCACCTAAAAGATAAAGAGCTGCCATTATAGGTACGCACTTCTCTGTAAATGCTGCTATACGACCTATACCGCCGAGGAATATAAATGCAGCAATTATAGCTACACCAACACCTATTATCCAAGTAGGTACACCAAAGGCTGTGTAAAATGCATCACTTATAGAGTTAGACTGAACCATATTACCCATAAAACCAAGTGCAAGAGTAATTGCTACTGCAAAAAAACCTGCAAGAAATTTACCAAAACCACCACCAAAGGCTTTAGTAATATAGTAAACAGGTCCACCTGTTACTTCGCCATTCTTATCTGTTATCTTAGTTGTCTGTGCAAGACAAGCCTCTCCGTATATTGTAGCCATTCCAAAGAAGGCTGCAAGCCACATCCAAAATATAGCACCGGGACCGCCACCTACGATAGCCGTAGCACAACCGGCAATATTTCCGGTTCCAACCTGTGCCGCTATTGCAGTTGCAAGTGCCTGAAAAGAACTCATACCCTCTTTGCCCGCCTTAGAACCGCTAAGAGAAAAATCACCAAACACCCTGTTCCAGCCTCTTCCAAAATGGCGAATCTGAACAAAACCTGTCATTATTGTAAAATAAAGACCTGCTCCAAGAAGAACGAATAAAAGAATATTATTCCATACAAATCCGCTCATATTATCAACAACTTTTGCCGCCTTATCCATTGTCTCGGTAAATTTATCCACCTTAACTGCTGATGAAGGTGCAGTTGTAAGTGCCATTACAAAAAATTTCGTTAAACCTGTCATACCCTTTCCCTCCTCAAATAGTAATTATTTCAAAGTTTCAACCATAACCTTGAAATTATATATTAAACCGGGCATTTCATTAATAAATATCCCTCCACAAGTTTAGCTTTGTGGAGGGAATACAAAACTAAACTTTATTTATCAAATACTGTCTGCTTATCAACTTCTGTGCAGAGTGCATCAAGAGCCTTCTTAACTATCTTACGGCGAAGTTCTTTCTCCTCTCCTGCAGATAATGCAGGATTACCAAGCGGATGAGGAATAGCAACAGCAGGTACAATTCTGTTTGCACCAACAGTAAGTGAAATAGGTGTAACTGTACAAATATGTACTACAGGAAGTCCTGTTGCTTCAATAGCTTTTACCATCGTTGCACCGCAACGCGTACAGGTGCCTCACGTACTGGTTAAAATCACAGCGTTTACTCCGGCGGCAAGAAGTTTTTTTCCAATCTCCTCACCAAACTTCTTTGCAGAGGCAACCGCTGTTCCGTTACCGACTGTTGAATAGTAGAACTCGTGAAGTTTTCCGATAACTCCCTCTTTCTCCATATCACGAAGTACATCAAGAGGAACTACACGATTTGATAACTCATTTGCATATACAGGGTCATAACCGCCATGTGCCGTTTCTGAATTTGTGCTGTCAAGAGAATTAATACCGGCTATGCTGTAAGTACCATATTTAGAAGCATTTGAACTTTCAATATGATCAGGATTTCCCTTTGGAACGGTACCGCCTGATGTAACAACGGCTACAGTAGCCTTGCTCATATCCTTAATAGCCTTACCCGGCTCAACTCTGTCAAATATAGGCATTGGATACTCTGTAACAAAAGGCTTATCAGCAATCTTTTTAAGAAGCATTTCAACGGCTCTTTTTGAACCTCTCTTTTCTTCAAAGAAATTAACACGCTGATTCTGATTGAAATATCCTTCTTCTACAGATGCTCCGACAGTCTCTCTTTTAGCAAGTTTAAGTGCAAGAGGTGCCATCTTCTTAACTGCATCTCTCATACCCGCTGCACTGTTCTTGGTAGATACAATGTATACCTGTGTCTTAAACATATCTACACCGGGATTCTCCTCATACATACCTGTAACTACAGGAATATTCAACTCTTCTTTAATTGCTGCTGCAATAGTTGCACACGCAACACCATAACGACCTGCATTAAATGCAGGACCGGCTATAAATAAATCAGGTTTCTGTGATTTAACCATCTCGATAATCTCAGCTTTAGCCTTATCAAGATTTTCGTTGAAATAACTGTCTCCGCAGATAACAGTAGCAACTATTTCTGCTTCTTCTCCAAACTCCGCAGCAAGTGCCATACCCGGACCTACTTTTTCTCCTTCACGGAGTTTAGCTGCATAATCAGCCTTTTCCTCGCCACCAATCTGTGCAAAGAACTGGTTGATATAATGAACAACTCTAAGTTTTGCCATGATTTTCTCCTTATCTCGCACTAAGTGTATTAAAGCCCATTTCATTTGTTGCTCCGGTAATTACCTGAAGCTCAACTTCAAGTGTACCGTCTTCTCTAAGTGTATGCTCGTTAGCTCCTGCAATCTTATCCACATAAGCAAGAGTACCGATAACCTTATCAAGCTTAGGAAGAATAACAACCTGATTAGCATTACCACCGGTTACAAGTGCATTTGCAGCTGCGTTTGCATCTGCAAGCGACTGTGATTTGCCGTCACGCCCCGCATACTCATCGGTAATAATGACCGTCTTAATTCCCTTAGCCTCAATCTTTGTACAGTTCATAATGAGATCGGTATCAGGATTACCGAAACCTTCCTCAGATATGATAACCGCATCAAGTCCAAGCATCTCGCAAAGCTTTGCTGTTTGGTTTGAAGAACGCTGTTTATCTGCAAGATAAACATTTTCATTGGTAATAATATGTGCAACAAAATTAATTGTTTTTCCATGCTCTGCATATAAATCTTCGATAACAGGGTTATTCTGATGTGCATAAGTTTGGTTCTTATCACAAGAGGAAACGCAGTTACCTGAAATAATAGCACCGTCCATATCCTCTGTAGGATAAAGCACTGTAGGAAGAATCTTCTTAGCATCTACACCGTATACATAGGTATCATGAAGAAGTCCCTGACTCTGAAGCATCTGCACATAACCTACTCTTGGAAGTCCCGGAAATTTTTCAAAGCCTTCTTTAATTGTAGGTGCTTCATATACTATAGCTTCATCCGGTGTGAGGTTTCTTGCAAGTTCACCAATATATGTAGCTATATTAAGACCTGCCATACGAACTGCATGTTCGTAATCATGAGGAGCAACTCCGTCAACACCTTCACAGATAAGACAAAGGTTAAGTAATTTAGAATATGGTGTATACTGTGCACCGATACCGGTCATGTCGATAATACCTTCCTGAAAACCGACAATAGGACCGCAAGTAACCACAGCCATATTTTTAAGGCAATATGTCTTTCCTGAACCGACTGTGTCTACAGGGGCTACAACACCCGGGAAAATACCTCCGTTTCCTTCCACCTTTACTCTAGGCTCAATCACATCCTTTACAGGAGTAATTCTTACGGACTCGCCCGGTTTAGCAATGTCAAAGTCAGCACATTTAAGTTTCTCCTGCTCAAGAACTATTTTGATAAGTTCTTCTTTGTTCACATAGAGAACTCCGTCTTTAATCTTTGACGCTGTTGCAAATTGGATGTCTTTGATAAAAATCTTTCCAAGTTCCAGTTTCACAACTCATACCTCCTAATTATACTGTATATTATTTTCAAACAATTTAAACAGTTGTACTGCCTAAACCATTTATAGGAAAAATAAATAATTATTCCCTACTCGAAACCTCTTTTATTATATCATATTCCACTAATAAAGTAATCAAATATTTCATTATTTTTTATATTTTTCCTATATTTGACATTTTTTCCAACAAATTATTGTTAATAAGTGCCTTTATTGACTGTTTTGCACAAAGGCTTATTCTAATCTTTCTACCATAAATCATCATCAATTTATAGTATTTTTAGATAATTGCATATTATTGCAGCAAATAATTATTCTTTTGCATTTTTTTGCACTTACTTCAATGCCTCAAAGGACTCTATCCCGCTTGAAATAAGAGTAAAATCTATAAATCTCTTATCTTCATCAGTGCCTTCTCTAAACTCATCCGCTCTTGTAACAAATTTTTTACAATTATCTATTGCATCTTCTATCATAAGTAAAGAATCTTTATCCACACTTCCTTTTACAATATGTATCATCACTGACTTATAAGGTGTCTGTCCGGGCTTTATACTTCCGGACAGCGGATGTGTAAGAAGTATCGACCCTGTATGTATCATATCTCTAAGTTTTTCCATTACATCAAGAATTCCACCTTCTACAAAGTCGATATTATAATTACCTGCAATTTTTTCCTTTACTAAAGGATTATTGGTAACAATTAAAACATCCTGTTTTTTCATTTATAATCTCCATTTTATATATACAAAATATTAGCTGCAGAAATCTTTATCTTACCGGTAAAGATACTGCAGCCATTTTACTATTTTTACATAACAATTTTATTTTCAAGATTCCCTATATCAGCTTACATAACCGGCTTTTTTAAGTATCTCAACCGACCTGACCTCATTAGAAACGGAAACCCTGATAATAGGTCCTGTACAGCCCATACCGCTCTCAGCATAAATATCTTCTTTCCAAAGCACCTTAACCGCATCCTCCAAGTCCATAACTTCAATACCGGGAATCTGAGCAGTTACAATTTCTTTCGGAGGCTCTTTAACATCTTCACCGGGTGCAGCACTCTTCTCACGGGCAGCTTTAAGTTCAGCTAATATTTTATCAAGACCGGCATTCTTTGCCGCCTTAAACTCAGCATCGGCTACATCAAATACTTTTCCTCTTACAAGTTCCGCTGCATAACGGATAGCGTTTGCAATAACAGGAGTACCGGATGCACGGGAAATAATCATAACAAGATTTTTATAACCTTCACCTATACCGGGACCATAACCAAAACCTGTCGCTTCATAACTTCCGCCTGTTGTAAAAGAAGAAAGCATTTTACTCATCACATTTCCTGTAAGCGAATCCATAACCATAATATCAGGAGTAGCTCTAAGTACATCATTGCCACGCATAACACAGCCGCCGTCAGCTCTGCTTGACTCTGTAAAATTTATGTTATAACCGCTATCTTTAAGCTTTTTAAGTTCTTTCTCAGCCTGTCTTGCACCATCTATATTAAGAATACCTATTGTAGGCTCTTTCACTCCGCAAGCTTTAGCGGTGATTATACCATAGATAGCATTTTTTATCATACCTTCTATACGGTCTGTACTCGAAGTGCCTGTAGTATTGGCAATAAATAATTCCTTGCCAAATCCCGGTGTAACTGCACGACCTACTGTAGATACACCGATCGGGAATGGATAGTGCATAGTAACTGCACCGTCAATCTCTCCTGAGGCAAGCATTTCATCCATTCTTTTATGACCTTCTTCATCGTTACTTACTTTAATAGTAGTAACACCTTCCGCCTCAAGTGTACCGATGTAATAAACATCAATCCCGTCTCTTGCAGCCTCAAGTGCTGCTTTCATTGTGGTTTCTTCGCCATGTTCAGAACCCATACCTGTAAGAGCAATTTTAGGTCTTTTACCGAAACTTCCTGTTTCCAGCCCTTCAGCCATTTCAAGGAAGGTATCGGCAATTATTTTTTCAATTCCTTTTCCCATTACAATTCCACCTTCCTCAGATTATTCTGTTACTAAAGATGCTGCAAACTCTTTCATAGCCTTGGCAATAAGTCCTTTTACCTCTTCCTCTGATACTCCGCTTTCCTTATTTTCAGCTGAAGTATTAGCCTGAATTACAAATGAAACACCGTCAAAAAGGTTAGTCATTCTTCCAAGGAAGAGTGAGCCCTTACCAACTATCATGGCTTTTTTAATATTTCCTGCTAAGATATCTTCTCTTGCAAATCCGATGTATGGTGCACCTGATGGAATATGTCCCTGTGTAGGTGCAAAACCTACAAGACCATGTTTTACAATGAAATCAGGAATATCTTTTCTGTCAATCTGTCCCTTCTTAACTGCAAGGGCTGCTATCATCTTATAGTTAGCCTCCGGAACATCTCCTGCACCTGCAGGTTTTGTAATATCAGGATTTTGCATTTCCGTTGAATATTTATCTATATCCGTAATTTTAAGTCCCACTCTCTCAAGAGGGTCTGCTACAAGACTTCCGATAACATTTTGAGGTGCTGAACCTGTGCCCACTGTATGACGACCTATAATGTCAAGGTTAATCTCAGGGCTTACTCCGTCATTTTCAGAAATCAGAATACAAAAAGAAGCTATACAATCTTCAAGAAGAGGAACACCCTTTTTTATATGATCTTTACCGTTCATACCAAGCTTAGGTACACAACCGCCACCGATAACAGCTACAGTTTTATAAGCTCCCGCCTTAACAAGTGAAGCTGCCTCAATAAGTGCATGGGCAGGACCTGCACAAAAACCTCTTGTATCTGAACCTGTAGCACCGGAAAGACCTGCAATCTCAGCAACCGCCTTGGCAAAGTTACCGCCGCCACGCTGATTAACATCGCCACACGCCTCTTCAGAACAGTCAAGTACATATTCAACTTCTTCTTTAGTAACCCCTGTACTCTTAATTGAATGAAGTACCGCAAGTACACTTGAAGCCTTGTTTACAAGGTTCTCATGCATAACCTCCGCTGAAAGGTTTACATCTATATCATGTGCTCTTTTTACACAGCCGACAAGTGCCTCTCCATAATAAAGACCTTCTGCTCCATCCTCACTGACAAACTTCTCAATTTCAGAAAGTTCAAAACCTTCATGAACTCTTGCCATTATATCTTCTGTAATAACAGGATCTGCGGCAAGCTCATCTTTATGTGCTGATACAAACCCCTTCTCAAGCATAACCACTTCAAACACATCACTTGCCTGTACTAAAAGAAGGAACTCCGCCTCAGGCATAATCTCACCAAACTTTCCATACCTGTTTGCACCTTCCCTATGCTTATCAAAATATGGAAACTCTACTTCTTTTAACTGTGCCGGGGTAGCATTACCAATGTAAACCTGATTCGGCCAATAATCCACAACATCCTGATAACTTCTTATACTGCTCGGTATAGCCTTTAAAAACTCTGAATCAGGATTTACAATTTTCTCAGTTACCGCTGTAGAACCGTTGTGAATTATCATGCTTGGTGTATGTGCAAGAGCATAACCTGTTCCTTTAATAATACTGTTCATACTTTCCACCTCGTTTTATATTGTTTTTATTACCTTCTAAGCACTTGGTTATAGTGATTTTATCAATAACCCCCAAATGTTATTTTCTTTATTAAATTATTACTTTGTAGAATATTTTGTGAAGCAATTTAACAATACCAAAAGAAAGACGATGAGGCAGTTAAACCTCATCGCCACCTCTTAAAATTGCAAATTTTAATTATGTAATTCCTTGATGTTTCGTGAATAATTTGAACAAACTATAAATATTTGCAATACTCGTTTCTGATATTAGTCATTTCTTCAATGATTCCGTCAACATCAAGAACCATTTCCATCATACTAACCTGGTCATCATAAACGCTTTCATCAACTTCCGCTTTAATCTCCGGTTCGCAAATATGGTATACTGTGAGTCCAAGCTGAACTCCTGTCAATGGACCTGCATAAGTAGGGTCTCCGGCTGTAACGGTTTCAGCAGCAAGACCTGAAGCCTCACCCTCTGCTGCACCGAGAACTACTACTACATTCTCCGGACCGTACTTCTCTGAAAATTCTTTCACTCTTTTCTGGTTTTCAAGATCCATTGCACCTGCGCTCGTTCAAACAAAACACTCAGTAGATGCAAAAATTACTTCACCACCGGCAGACTCTACACATGCACTAATAGCCGGACCCGGTACACCGTCACGATCGCCGATGATTACTACCTTTTTGTCTTTTAAGATAGCCATCATATTCTCCTTTCAAAGTGTTTGAATATATCGTTAAAGCTTACGCTCTAAACGCAACTTATTCATAAATAGGAGTTTAGCATAGTCATAAAAATTTTGCAATACTCCGAAAACTCGCCCTAATTATTAGTAAATTTCTTACAAAACTTTCTATTGTTTTTAGATTTTTTTGCAAAATAATTTACTGTGCATATTTCTCAACCATTGCTCTTATAGCAGGCTCTGTGCAATTTTCTTTAGCAAGCTCTTCAACTTTCTCTCCGCCTTTATAAACAGCCATGACAGGAAGCCCTAAAACTTTCTGTGAGATTGCAAGACGACGAGCCTGTGTAGTATTAAGTGCACAAAATTTAAGTTTTCCTTCAAATTCATCAGCAAGACCATGCACAAAAGGCATAAGTGCCTGACAAGGTACACAACCGTCACCATAAAAATCTACAAATACATAGCCTTCCGCTTCAAGTACTTCTGTTCCAAATGTTTCCTTATTTACTTCCAACATATCAATATCCTCCTAAAAATATATTTTATAAAATGATTTACATAATATGATATATGAACAAAAGATAATAAATTCTCCTGTAGGTAAGTCCCAATCAAATTATACTTTTAACACTTGTATTATTAGATAAGTCCGTTTACATACTTGTCAGCCATGGTTGCCGCAATGGCACCGTCCGCCGCTGCCGTAACTACCTGACGAAGCTCTTTTACTCTTATATCACCAACTACATATACACCCGGAATATTGGTGCACATATTGTCATCAGTAATAAAATAGCCTCTCTCATCAAGTTCTAAACCTGTGTCTTTGAAAAGATCCGAATTAGGTATTCTTCCAATGAATCCGAAAAGTCCAAACATTCCATCTTCTTCATTTGCCACAATATGAGTAATCTCACCCGTCTTTACATTCTTAACATCCATTTCTGAAAGAATACCGTCACCATAAAGTTTTGTAACAGCACTATCCCACATAAAGTGAAGATTTTCAATTTTGAAAGCCTTCTCCTGAATGGATTTAGCAGCTCTAAGCTCATCTCTTCTATGAATTATGGTAACATTTCTTGCAAATTTTGTAAGATACATAGCCTCTTCAACAGCAGAGTCGCCACCACCTACTACATACACATCAAAACCCTCAAAGAAGTTAGCATCACAGGTAGCACAATAAGATACTCCCTTACTGGAAAATTCTTTTTCACCTTCACATCCAATCGGTCTTGGATAAGCACCTGTCGCAATAATAACTGTTTTACCTTCATAAGTACCGTTATTACAAGTAACTTTCTTAACATCACCATTAAGTTCAACAGAAACTACCGTATCACTTACACGCTCACAGCCAAAATGTTCACACTGTTTTGTCATTCTGGCAATAAGTGTCGGACCGCTTTCATTTTCAAGCACCTGTCCGGGATAATTTTCAATTTCATCTGTAATCGCTATTTGTCCGCCATCACTACCCTTTTCAATTATTAAAGTTGAAAGTCTGGCTCTGCCACTGTAAAGACCTGCTGCAAGACCTCCCGGTCCCGCCCCAAGAATAATTACATCATACAGCTTACTCATAGTTTACGCTCCTTTTTCTTGTTTAATCCAAATTTACAGATTAAGCCGATTTTTTGCAAAAATTTGCAAATTCTTGCATTTTACTGCAATATTTTACAAATTTTAGTTATTAATTAAAATTTATAACATCATACACCGATTATTATACAATATATCTACTATATTTGTAAAATACTTTTTATCTCTTCTTACTATTTTCGTACTTTTTTATCATTAAATTTTATTATTATTGTAGAAAATGCTATTTATAACTTTTTTACTATAAATAATATTCAGCTATTTAATTAAACAATTTTACAAATAGTGTATGTATTATCATATCATCTTCATAGACACCTGCTACCACTCCCAGTATATGCCCCTGTTTGGCTATTACTCTTACTTCTCTCTATAATCTGTACACCTCTCGGAGAAATTTTTATTAAACCAATAATTGGGGCTAAATAGAAAATTTCAAAAAAATTCTCTATTTAATAAAAAAGGATGCTGCAATAAACAGCACCCTAAAACGGATATTATCCGATATATTTTGGCGAAGGCGTGTGAGAATCGAACTCACCCGGGACGCAAACGCGCCCTACACTGGTTTTGAAGACCAGGAGGCACACCAGTTACCTAACCGCCCCCATAAAGTTAGCGAAAGTATTATATCGTATTTTTTATAGTCTGTCAATCAAATTAAGCAATTATGAATTGCCTGTTCCCTAATTCCTGCCGATTTTAGAACTTCTCTGATTACATCCTCAGCCTCCGGTGCAGAGCACCAAGCAAGCCCACAACCTGCCGATATTATCTTAGGTACGGGAATCATTCTTCCCTGTACTTTTCTTTCTTCACATACAGCTTCCATTTTCATTGCATCTGTTGTATTAACAAAGGTGACAACAATTTTAGGTTCTTTTGCTCTCATTCATACCTCTTAGGGGCGGATTACAAGACCTGAATCTGCCATAGTTTGGGCAATATCATACATATTTGAAACCTGACCTACCTGAAGTTTCTCAGCTATTCCATAGAAATTAAGACAGGTACCGCAGGTCATAATATTTACTCCTGCTTTTTCAAGATTTTTAAGATCTTCCAATGAGGCTGAACCTTCTATAGTAAGATGTGCACCGCCATTATAGAAAATTATATTATCAGGAACAGGTGTTACATTAGTTAATGCAAAGATATAAGCCTTCATAAGATTTTTACCAAGTTCATCATCACCACTACCCATAGTAGAGCTTGAAATAACTACTGTTGTAGAACCTGATTTCTTTTCTCCCGACTTACAAAAAGCTTCACATTCAGTCTTTACTTCAATACGAACTATAAATTCTTCATCCGACTTCTTCTCACTTGCAGCCGCAAAATTACTTTTAGATGCAAGTTTTAGGAGATTTTGTACTGCTGTTTCATTATCTACTATAACTTCAACAATACCGTCTTCTGCAAATTCTTCCATAGCTTTCTTTGCAGTTACTACAGGTAACGGGCAAGCCATTCCTTTACAATCCAATTTCTTTTCCATAATAACCTCCAAACATTTATATAATAAATTTATTCTTCTGCAAGAGTTCTTACAGCATTAATAGCCGCATCAATTTCATCTTCCGTATTAAAATGTGAAAAACTGAATCTAACCGCCCCCTGCTCTACTGTTCCAAGTGCTTTGTGCATAAGCGGGGCACAATGTCCTCCCGCTCTGGTAGCTATTTCAAAACGATTAGCAAGTTCATCACTTACCTCACCTGAGTCATATTCGGAAAGATTAATAGATACTATCGGACATCTGTCTTTCACATCAAAATCTCCATAGATTTTAACTCCTTTAATGCTCTTTACTCCATTGTAAAATCTCCGCATAAGCGACAGCTCTTTATCATGGATTGTTTGCATACCGACTTCATTGATATAGTCAATCGCAGCATCAAGTCCTGCCAGTCCGTGTCCGTTAAGAGTTCCCGCCTCAAGCCTGGTAGGCATCTCCGCAGGCTGATGTTCATTATAGGTCTGAACTCCGGTTCCACCTGAAATATACGGCTTTACATCTACCCCATCCCTTACATACATTCCGCCTGTGCCCTGTGGCCCAAGTAAGCCCTTGTGCCCTGTGAAGCAGAGGATATCTATATTAAGCTCTTTTACATCTATTGGAAATACTCCTACTGTCTGAGAAGCATCTACCACAAAAATTAGTCCATGCTTCTTTGCAATTTCTCCAACACATTTGATATCTACTAAATTCCCTGTGAGATTAGAGCCTGCTGTGGAAATAATAGCCTTAGTATTTGGTTTTATCAGGCTTTCAAACTCCTCATAATTCGGTCTGCCAAGCTTGTCTGCTGATACAAACGAAAGCTCCACACCTTCATCTCTTAGTTGATAAAGAGGGCGAAGCACTGAATTATGCTCCAGGCAGGTAGTTATAACCGCATCACCTTTTTCAAGTATTCCCTTGATTGCTATATTTAAGCTTTCAGTCGCATTCATAGTAAAAACTATGTTAGACGGACCTTCTGCATTAAAAAGCTTAGCTAATTTCATTCTGGTTGAAAATACAGTTCTGGAAGCCCCAAGTGTTGCCGAGTGTGTGCCCCTATCGGCATTTCCAAGCGTTGTAAGTGCTTCTGCCACAGCCTCTACAACAACTCTTGGTTTAATTTTGGTTGTAGCTGCATTATCTAAATAAATCATTTAACTCTCCCTATACCTTCTAAGCTCCTCAAGCCTTTCCCTAAATTCTTTCTCTGCACCCATTCCATACGGCTCATAATAATGTCTGTCAGAAATAGATTCAGGGAGACATTTCATTTTTGTTATCTTATCCTCATAATTATGTGCATATTGATAGCCTTTGCCATAATCAAGCTCAGCCATCAGTGAAGTCGGAGCATTTCTTATATGTAGCGGTACAGGCTCAGAAAAAGTCTCAGTTACATCATCCCTTGCCTTAAAATATCCGGCTTCCATAGCATTTGACTTAGGTGCTAAAGCCATATAGGTTACTGCCTCCATAAGATTCACACTACACTCCGGCATTCCTATAAAATAGCAAGCCTGATACGCAGCTACAGCCAAAGGTAAAGCCTGAATATCAGCAAGTCCCACATCTTCACTTGCAAACCTTATAACTCTTCTCGCTATGTAAAGAGGCTCTTCTCCCGCTTCAAGCATACGCACGAGCCAGTATATAGCCGCATCCGGATCTGAATTTCGCATTGATTTATGTAAGGCGGAAATAAGATTATAATGCTCTTCTCCATTTTTATCATAAAGTAAAGCCTTCTTACCGGTGCATTGTTCCACTATTTCTTTGGTGACTATAGTTTTTTCTTTGGTAAATTCACCATTGTTTATAGCCATTTCAAGTGTATTAAGTGCCATCCTCGCATCGCCGTTTGAAAATAATGCAATAGCATATACAAGTTCATCAGCAATCTCTACATTAAGCATACCAAAGCCTTTTTTATCTTTTAAGGCTCTAGTTAAAAGTTTCACAATATCTTCTGTGGTCAACTGCTTCAGCACAAATACCTTACACCTTGAGAGCAAAGCGGCATTTATTTCAAAAGAAGGATTCTCCGTTGTTGCCCCAATTAGGATAATACTTCCTCTTTCAACAAAAGGAAGGAAGGCATCCTGCTGTGCCTTATTAAAGCGATGAATCTCATCCACAAATAAGACCGTTCTCATCCCTAGCTTTCTAGTCTCTTCAGCCTTAGCCATTACCTCTTTTATTTCCTTAATTCCGCTTGTGACAGCACTGAAATTAATAAACTCCGAATGTGTTTTAGCCGCAATTATACCTGCCAAAGTAGTTTTCCCTACTCCCGGAGGTCCCCAAAATATCATGGAGGTTATATTGTCATTTTCTATAAGCCTTCTAAGCAGCTTACCTTCCCCTATCAAATGTTCCTGACCCGCAAATGCAGAAAACTCCTCCGGCCTTAATCTGTCAGCCAAAGGAGTCACATTACGGCCTGTGTCAAAAAAAGACATCTGTTCCATTATGCAATTTCGCCTTTATTGGTTATTTTTTTCTTATTAAGTGTTATACCTTTTTTGGGTGGCTTATCCTCTGAATAAATAATCTGAGGCTTTTCATCACCTTTTACGGCAGCTACAGTTACTATACACTTCACCGCTTTTTCTTCGGAAGGAATAGTAAACATGGTATCAAGCATAGTCTTTTCCATTATAGACCTTAATCCTCTTGCACCGGTTTTTCTTGCTGCTGACTGCTTAGCTATTTCTCTAATAGCATCCTCTTCAAATTCAAGCTCTACCCCATCAAATTCAAGAAGTTTCTTATACTGCTTAACCATAGCATTTTTCGGCTCTGTAATTATACGCATAAGAGAATCCTCATCAAGCAAATCAAGAGTTACAAGTATAGGTACACGCCCGATAAACTCAGGTATCATACCAAATTTTACAAAATCCTGCGGTTCAAGCTGTTTAAGCAGTTCAGATACATTATTTTTAGATTTATCCTCAATCTCACCGCCAAAACCAATGGATTTCTTATCAATTCTTGATTCAATTATCTTCTCTATGCCATCAAAAGCTCCGCCGCATATAAAAAGGATATCTTTAGTATCTATCTGTAAGAATTCCTGATGCGGATGCTTTCTCCCACCCTGAGGCGGTACAGAAGCAACCGTTCCTTCAAGCATTTTAAGCAATGCCTGTTGAACACCCTCTCCCGATACATCTCTGGTAATGGAAGTATTTTCAGATTTTCTTGTAATCTTATCTATTTCATCAATGTAGATTATACCATGCTCCGCTCTGTCTATGTCGTATTCCGCTGACTGTATAAGCTTTAAAAGCACATTCTCAACATCTTCACCTACATAGCCCGCCTCTGTAAGAGTTGTAGCATCAGCAATCGCAAAAGGTACATTGAGAAGCTTAGCCAGGGTCTGTGCAAGATAGGTCTTACCTGAACCGGTAGGACCAACCATTACGATATTGCTCTTTTGAAGCTCAACATCAAGGCTTTTTCCCATAGAAACTCTCTTATAATGATTATAAACTGCTACGGCAAGAGCCTTTTTCGCATCATCCTGACCTATAACATACTGATCAAGAAAATCTTTTATCTGTTCAGGTCTATAGAGGTTGAATCCAGCCACCTCTTCATCCATTTCAAATTCTTCTTCAATAATCTCAGAACAAAGGCTTATACACTCATCACAGATATATACACCATGTCCTGCGATGAGCTTTCTAACCTGATCCTGCGGCTTACCACAAAAAGAACACTTTAATTTGCCCTGTTCGTTACTTTTTGCCATTTATATCATTCCTCAATTCTACGCTCTCTTGGTAACTATTTCATCAATTAGACCATAAACCTTAGCTTCCTCTGCTGTCATAAAATTATCTCGCTCTGTATCTCTTTCAATATCTTCTATCGGTCTTCCTGTATTAGCTGCAAGCATTTCATTAAGTCTTTTACGTGTCTTTATAATATTATCTGCGACAATCTTTATATCAGAAGCCTGTCCTCTTGCACCGCCTGAAGGCTGGTGAATCATAATTTCGGAGTTAGGAAGTGCAAGTCTCTTACCTTTTGTACCGCCTGCAAGAAGAAACGCTCCCATACTTGCAGCAAGCCCCATACAAATTGTAGAAACATCACACTTGATATAATTCATTGTATCATATATAGCCATTCCTGCAGTCACTGAACCACCCGGACTATTTATATAGAGATGTATATCTTTTGACGGATCTTCCGCTTCAAGGAAAAGTAACTGAGCAATAATAACACTTGCCGACACATCCGTTACCTCTTCTCCCAGGAATATAATTCTATCCTCCAAAAGTCTGGAATAAATATCATAAGATCTTTCTCCACGACTGGTTTGTTCAATGACATAAGGCACTAAACTCATATTTTCCCTCCAATATTATTCTTCAGTTGTTTCTTCTTTCTTCTTCCTAGGCTTTCTTGCAGCCTTCTTTGAAGTCTCCGCCTCCTCAGTTTCTACTGCAGAATCTCTAATAAAATCAACTGCCTTGGACACTGCAATATCAACCATCATGCTCTTCTTTTCTTCCTCACCGATTGACTCTTTAAGCTTATCTAACTCCATATTATATGCCTTGGACATTTCTTCCAACTCTTTATTAAAGTCATCTTCTGTAGCTTCAATATTCTCAGCATTAACAACAGCCTCAAGTACGAGTCTGCTCTGAATCCTTTTAAGTGCCTGCGGTCTGAGGTTTTCCATAAATGTGTCGGGAGTCATTCCTGTAAACTGGAAATACTGCTCAGGGCTAAGTCCCTGGCCACGGATTCTGTTTGCAAAATCCTGTGCCATTTGGCGTGTTTGAGACTCTACCATAGCCTCGGGAATATCCATTTTAGCTGCCTCAATTACCTTATCTATAGCAGCTTCTTCCTTTGCATTCTTTGCAGTACTTGCCTTACGCTCTGCTACCCTCTTAGTAAGAGCCTCTTTATACTCGTCTACAGTATTGTATTCGCTGACATCCTGCACAAAATCATCATCAAGTTCAGGAAGTTCCTTACGCTTAATTTCTTTTAAAACTACCTTGAAAGTAGCAGGCTTTCCTGCAAGAGACTTTGCATGATACTCCTCAGGGAAGGTAACATTTACATCAAACTCATCTCCCGCTTTATGACCGACTATCTGATCTTCAAAGCCTTCAATGAAAGCATGTGAACCGAGTGTAAGAGGATAGTTCTCGCTCTTTCCGCCGTCAAACTGCTCTCCATTTACATAACCGTCAAAGTCAATAACAGTTTCATCGCCATTTACAGCCTCACCGTCTTCAACTTTAATAGTTCTTGCATTTTTATTTCTATCCTGATCTATTTCATTATTAAGTTCTTCTTCTGAAACTGCGGTATCTGTCTTAGGAACTGCAACTCCCTTGTAATCACCAAGTTCAACTTCAGGTTTAATTGCAACTGTTGCCGTAAAGATGAAAGGCTTACCCTTTTCAATCTGAGTCACCTCTATTTCAGGCTGTGAAACTATCTCTAAATTACTTTCCTTAGCAGCTTCTTCGTAAGCTACGCCGATAATTTCATTTGCAGCATCTTCAAAAAATACTTCAGCACCATACATTTTCTCTATCATAGCAAGAGGTGCTTTTCCCTTACGGAATCCAGGAACAGCAATTCTGTTCTTCTGCTTATGATATACTTTGTCAATTGCTGCATCTAATTCTTTTGCTTCTCTTTCAATGGTAAGCTTTACCATATTCTTCTGCTCTAAATTCTCGATCTTTACGCTCATTTTTAATTATTTCCTCCTTAAATTATAGCTGAATATATGCTATGACAGTTTATCATTATAGCATAGAGGTATAGAAATTACAAGGGTTGTTATAAATTCACTCCTCACTTGATTAATATATTTTTAACCTAAAAAAACGAACATTATATTTAACCAAAAGTTTGAAAATTCAGCCGATAAGCTGAAAAAGTACGGATTGACAGCTATATACATTTATGATACCCTTAATCTTAATCAATTAAGATATTATAACAATTTTAGGTTACTAAAGTTCAACTGTTATTTATTTGGAGTATTTTAATAATTATAGTTATGAAAAAAGATGAAAAAAATTTTATGATCCGATCCGGATTATCGGCATTAGACGCATATATAAATCGTGTTTACAAAATAATTTTATTTCTTGTTCCTGTTTTTTGTTTGTGTGCAAGTATAACAATTACGACTCTTCATTATGTAGGTTGGTATCCTGACATTAACGAAACTGCTATGTGGCTGTTTGTTTTGTCTGATATTATCTACTTTATTATAGGAATCTACTTTATACATACCGGTCTTGATAGTGACGGTTTTGTAAAACCTGATAAATTAAAAATGGCAAAATACACGGTAATCGCCATTGTACTTATTCAATGGAATGGAATTTCATACATTTGGCCTTACACGGATTTTTGGGCGTATGCCGTATTATTTGTTGTAGTAGTTGCATTTTTCTTTGATCCTCCTTTGGTAACATTGACGACTGCAGGTATTATTATATCAATGTTTATTTCTTGGGTTATTAAAGGTGGAAGGCTGTTGCCTCCACAGGACGAATATTTTTTTGCAAATATGACATTTCGTTTTGTAGGTTTGTTTTTGATGCTCTTATCTATTAACCTGATTTCATATTTTGGAGGAAAATTCTTTGTTGAAGAACTTGAAAAATATGTGAATTATGATTCACTTACACATTTATTGAATCGTAAAAGCATAAATTATTACTTAAATTCCATTTACAAAGATGTAAAAAACAGACACAGTGCTTTATGTGTTTTATTGATAGATATTGATAATTTCAAGAAAATCAATGATACTTACGGACATGACTGTGGGGATGAAGTGCTTAAAAATATTTCACAAATCATTGTGCATGGAGTTAATAAGAATGACAATGTATTCAGATGGGGAGGCGAAGAAATACTTGTTTTATTAAAAATCGGTGAAAAACAGGCTATTGAAGTGGCTGAACGCATCAGAAAAGAAGTTGAAAATTCTCCGATAAATTATCGTGATGAAACAGTTGTACCTGTTACTATAACAATCGGTATTACTCAATATAGAGAAGGTATCTCGTTCCAACAAATGCTTGATGATGTAGATGCAAAATTATATTATGGAAAGAGAGATGGACGAAATCAGGTAGTCAGTGTATTACCTGAAGATTATAACTTAAAACCGAAAGAATGTAACTGAAAATCTTATCACTTCTTTAGATAAGCCTAGCGAAAAACGGGCTGTCACACTAAGAAAAAGATATACAAAATATTGTCATTAGTTAACAATAATTTTACCATATTTTGTAGTATGTTCTTTTAATGTGACAGTCCACATTTTTATATAACCACGCTTTAATGTGTTCTTGAAAAATAATCCATCAAAATTTTCTTTTTTGAGTTGTAATATTTTTTATTATTAAAATCAATTATTTTTTATTTTAGTTATTTCATTTCAACATCCACTTCCACATAGGTATTACCTTAACTTTTATCTCATCATATTCAAGCTCTGCCTCTTCACTGTTGGTAATTACAATACATTTTGCATCAGGAATAAAGTTTTTAAGTTTTACAAACGCTCCAAGTTCCCTTGACTTTGTATCCGGATTGTCGAGAAAGCTGTAGCTTACCTGTATAGCCAGTCCCCTGTCAGGAACATAAAAATCAATTTCTGCATTACTCTCAAAATAAAATACATTATCTACACTATATCTTCTAACCAGCTCAATTGCAACAAGATTTTCAAGAGTGGCGGTCTTACCATCCATAATCAAGAGTCCAAGCAAACCCGTATCCATAAAATAATATTTTGACAGACTTTCTTTATCAACTAACTTTGCCGAATAACTCTGTATCTTAAACAGAAGATATGAGTCAATCATAAAGCCCATATAGTTAATTACTGTCTGCTTTCCAATGGCCATACCTGTGCTTTTTATTATATTTGTAAGCCTGTTATATGATATAGGCTGCATTACAGATTCTGCTATTTTTTTTAATATCAGACGTACTGCAAAGTCATTTGTGACTTTATTTCTTCTAATTATATCTCCAAGGTATATAGTCTGATAAATATTACTTAAATACTCTCTCTTGTTCCTTATCTCTACTAATTCAGGAAATGCACCATATTTCACATAATCATTATACAAACTGATTATTTCCGCTTTATCTGCTGTACTGATTATACCTGAATAATCCTTAGTATTCTCCTTTGCAGTCAAATATTCCTTAAATGAATAAGGGAAAATCTGCATTATCATAAATCTTCCCCCTAGAGTTGATGCAATTTCACTGCTAAGCATCTTACTGTTACTTCCGGTAATATTTACCCTATACTTCATATCCGAAAGACGGCGCACAAACTTCTCCCAACCGTCTACATTTTGAATTTCATCCAAAAACAAGTACGGTTTGTTATTTGTACCTGATAATTCAATACTAACTTCTAAAATCATATTTAAATCATTAGCAGTTACTTCTAAAAACCTCTCATCTTCAAAATTAACATAAACTATCTGATTTAACGAAATTCCATTATCTATCAGTTTTTTTATTTGCTGATACATCATATAAGATTTACCGGTACGTCTTATACCTACAAAGCAATAATTTACATTATCTTCCAACTTATAATCCCTGTAAATAACGGAATTATTTAGGTACATTTCTTTCTGGTCAATTAGAATCTGTTTCATATTTTCTCTATTCATAGATTCCTCCTGTCTTGTATATAAGACAATTATACAGCATTTTTGTCTTGTATACAAGACAACATTTATCTTTTTTGTCTTGTATATAAGTCACTATGTTTTTCCTTATTTTCTTGCACCTGTTCTTTTTCTCTGCTATATTATTACTATCAATTCCAAGGAGGCATTTATGACAAAATACAGCTTTCCACCACTTATAAACTCATCTGCAAAAATCCTGATTCTTGGCTCACTTCCGGGCGAAGAATCTCTAAAACAGGTTAAATATTATGCACATCCACGCAATGCCTTCTGGAAGATTATGTTTACTGTTTTTAATGAAACCTACAGCGAAGACTACTCTGCAAAATGTGAACTTCTCCTTAAAAATCATATAGCTCTTTGGGATATGGTACATAGTGGTAACCGCGAAGGCTCTCTTGATTCTGATATTAAGAATGAAATTCCAAACGACATCGAGAGATTGTTAAATGAATATCAAGGTATTTCAACCATTCTATTAAATGGAAAAAAGGCAGAAGCAATGTATAAAAGATATTTTAGCCAAATACCTGTAAATACCATCACTCTACCTTCTACAAGCCCTGCAAATGCAAGACTAAGATTTGAAGATAAACTTAATGTTTGGAAAGAGGCAATCAATCCCCCGAATCTAATTTAAGCACGCTCATAAATGCACTCTGAGGTATCTCCACATTACCTACCTCTCTCATCCTCTTCTTACCTTCTTTTTGTTTCTCAAGAAGCTTTCTCTTTCTTGAAATATCTCCACCGTAGCACTTTGCAAGTACATCCTTACGCATAGCTCTTACAGTTTCTCTTGCAATTACCTTACTTCCGATAGCTGCCTGAATAGGAACTTCAAAGAGCTGGCGAGGAATTTCATTTTTAAGCTTCTCACACATTTTCTTAGCTCTTTCATAAGCCCCCTCTTTAACTATAATAAAGGAAAGGGCATCCACCGATTCTCTGTTTATCAGAATATCCATTTTTACAAGTTCGGCTTTCTGATAGCCCTTAAACTCGTAGTCAAAGGAAGCATAGCCCCTTGAACGGGATTTAAGTGCATCAAAGAAATCGTAAATTATTTCATTTAACGGAAGGTCATATTTAACAACTACCCTTGTTTCCTCGATATAATCTATTCCGTTATTCACTCCTCGTCTTTCCTGACAAAGCTTCATAATAGAACCGAGGTACTCGGTAGTCACCATAATCTCAGCCTTAACTATTGGCTCTTCCATATAATCAATCTCTGACGGATCAGGCAAATTGGAAGGATTGGTTATATCAAGCACCGTACCGTCCGTCTTATGTATTTTGTACACAACACTCGGAGCAGTTGCTACAAGATCTATGTCATAGTCACGCTCAAGCCTCTCCTGTACCACATCCAAATGCAACAACCCGAGGAAACCGCATCTGAAACCAAAACCAAGAGCAATAGAGGTTTCAGGCTCAAACTGAAGTGCAGCATCATTTAATTGAAGCTTTTCAAGAGCATCCCTAAGGTCTGAATAATGTGCTCCGTCAGCAGGATAAAGCCCGCAGTAAACCATAGGAAGCACCCTCTTATAGCCGGGCAGAGCCTCATCACAAGGATTGTCCTTATCAGTAATTGTATCTCCGACCTTAGTTTGTCTCAGGTCTTTAATACTCGCAGTAATATAACCAACCATACCGGCTGTAAGCTCTTCACAAGGAATGAACTGCCCTGCACCAAAAGTACCTACTTCAACCACTTCCTCAACTCCACTTGACTGGAACATCTTTATCTTAGTACCTTTTTTCACAGTACCTTCCATAAGTCTTGCAAATACAATAACTCCCTTATAAGAATCATACAAAGAATTGAAAATAAGTGCCTTGAGAGGATTCTCAAGCTTACCGGATGGTGCAGGTACCTTATTAACTACAGCTTCAAGCACATCTTCTATATTTAAACCGTTTTTAGCTGATATAAGCGGTGCATCATGAGCTTCTATGCCTATAATGTCCTCTATCTCCTCTTTTACCCTGTCAGGATCTGCACTTGGTAAATCTACCTTATTTATAACAGGTACTATAGTAAGGTCATGCTCTAGGGCAAGATACACATTTGCAAGTGTCTGTGCCTCTACTCCCTGAGAAGCATCCACAACAAGAATAGCTCCCTCACAGGCTGCAAGGCTTCTTGAAACTTCGTAGTTAAAGTCTACATGTCCCGGAGTATCTATAAGATTGAATATATATTCTTCTCCATCCTTAGCCTTATATACTACTCTTACCGCTTGAGAACGAATAGTAATTCCACGCTCTCTCTCAAGCTCCATATTGTCAAGTATCTGATCCTGCATCTCCCTCTTGGTAAGAGTACCTGTTGCTTCAATTATTCTGTCCGCAAGAGTTGACTTGCCATGATCAATATGTGCTATTATGCAAAAATTTCTGATATTCTTTGTATTTATCTCTGACATTATCTTCTCCATAGTATTAGTCTAAATTATTCACAAAATATCAGTTAAATATATAATCAACTTGTTAAATAAACTGTGACCTATAATGTGAATAATTCGATATTGATGATATGCTATATTTACCTATATGAAATCTTGTCTTTTATTCGTGTAAAAAAGCATATTATCATAATGTTCTGTTACTAATTAATCTAACTAATACAGATTACAGTATTTTTTAAAATTTATCAAGTAAAATTCCTTTAAATCTGTTGACAATCTTGTAATTTTGTATTAAAGTTATCTAGTGTGTTTGCGTTAAGCGTCCGTGTCCGGATTAATGAAACACTTTTAATCAAATAATGATAATGGAGGTGTTAAATTGGCTAATATTAAATCTGCTAAGAAAAGAATCAAAGTTGCTGCAAAGAAGACTCTTAGAAATAAAATGATTACTTCTAAGGTTAAGACTCTCGTAAAAAGAGTTACTTCTGCTATCGCTGTAAGTGATAATGATGCTGCTAAGGTTGCTCTTACTCCTGCTGTTTCTGCTATTGATAAGGCTGCAAACAAGGGCGTATATCACAGAAAAACAGCTTCCAGAAAGATTTCTCGTCTTACAAAGTCTGTTAACAAACTTGCGTAAATTAAGTTTATATTATATAAAAGTGTGTGCCTGCACACACTTCGCGCGCGAGCGGATGCCGTAAGGCAAACTTCACTGCCGCGAGTTGCGCATCCCTCGGAGAGATTTTTTAATATAAAATTTCTTCAAAATTTTTTATTAAAAAATTGTCACCATATCGTCATCAGTATGGTGACTTTTTTCTTTTAAATATTTTTCAATTTGCATATAGACAATTTATATTGTATGTGATATAATTTTATAAAACCTAATAAAAAACGAATTTATTAAATTATTTTATAAATTCAGTTGACTTTTTATGGTTTAAGTATAATATTAAATTGAGTAATATTTTGACTCATATCAAACAATACAAGGAGGATTTAATGATGGAAAATTTAGGATTTTATGTCTGTAAAGATTGCGACTTTGAGGTACAGGTAATTAGAAAAGGTGAACACGAGCATGAACACAAGTTCTTCTCAGAAGAACTTAAATACTTAAAGCCAAACTCAAAAGAGGCTGCTGTTGAGAAGCATGTTCCTGAAGTTATCGTTAATGGTGACACAATCGAGGTAATTGTAGGTAGCGTAGTTCATCCGATGACAGAAGAACACAATATCGAATGGGTATATGTTGAGACCGAAAAAGGCGGACAGATGAAGCACTTAAAGGCTACTGACGAGCCAAAGGCTGTTTTCAAGATAGTTGATGACAAGGCTCTCAGAGTATATGCCTACTGCAACCTTCACGGACTTTGGGTTAAAGAGTTGTAATTAGATTTTAGTAACTATTAAGCCTGCAATAAGAAACTAATTGATATCATATCAATATGTAACTTATTACAGGCTTTTAACTTGTTTATTAAACTCCCGAATTGATTTTATCTACCATTTCGGTGTTTTAAAATTTACATTACTTAAAGTCCCATCACATATACCTGACAAGGATTCCATTCATCCCAAAGTGTAGGAAATATCTCAAATTCTTTAAATCCCAGCGAAAGATAAAAACAGTTAGTTTCATCCAAATAAACGAAACCTATCGGTTGCTCCTCAGAGTATGCTGCAAAAAAAGGTCGTTTTGAGCTTTCGGTTATATAATCCTCCCTTGAGTCTGGAAGCCCGAACCACTCCGGGAGAGCCTCAAGTATCAGTCGTGTAATCTTCTGCTTTTCCACAGGATCTTCTACTTCTGAAATCCTAACCTTATCTACATTTTTCTTAAAATTATACACAAGATTTAAGCCACTTTCTTTTCCGGATAGTTCTTCAAAATCTATCCGTTTTTTCTCATTTTCTAATCCGGTCATTTTAATCCTCCGATTTTGATTGGAGGGTTAAATTTCGTGAACCCTCCATACACGATTTATCTTTTTCATAAAAATCACTCCTTTCATTCTTCTTTATTACTTGATCCGGAATCTGCGGGTATGTCAGCAGTTTATCCCAAGCCCAGTTTACCTATAAAGTATGTGATATTTCATACAGTTTGTCAATATTTTTTAACTCACATCTTTTTCTTAACTATTTGTAGTCAAACTTCCCATCATTCTTCTCTTCAAGAGCTTTAATTGCATGGAAGATGAATTCATTATAAGGTGTTGGAATATCCAGTTCTTTTCCCATTCTTACAACAGCCCCCGCAAACATATCAATCTCTGTACATCTGCCCGCATCAATATCCTGCAAGGTAGAATATCTTGCCCTGTCAGCCACCTTGCTTCCTGCAAGTACACTTTTACAAAGTAAAAAGTCTATTTCTTTTGCTTTCGCAATATCTTCAACTTCTTCTCTGACTTTTTTTCTCAGAAATCCCAAATGTTCACTATCCCTGTAAGCTCCCACACCACAGCCTATAATAGCCTGAATCTGGTTATTGGCTACATTCAATCGAAATTTATTCCATATTTCATGTACGATGACATCAGAGGAAGTATGATGAAGCCCTGTTTTCCCGAATAGCTCTGCCAGTGCTTCCACTCTTTCACCCCCCCTGCCCGGATCTTTTTCACCGTAAATAATTCCTATAGTAGTCTCAGAATCAAATACAACCGCATTTCCTTCTCTTTCTGCTGCCACCTTAATAAGAGAATAGATTATATGCTCCTCCCCTATCTTCTCAGCAATAATTTCCTCACTTTCCACACCGTTCATGAGGCTCATTACCATTGTATTCTCATCCACTATTTTTTCAATATCGGAAAGAGCCGGTCTTAAAGAATTGTATTTTACAGTTACAATAAGAAGGTCTACACCTCTTACTTCTTCAGGTGTTTTTATAATTGGGCGATATTTCTTTCCATTTATAATAAAGCCTTCATTCTCATACCTTGATTTTCTATCTCCTTCAGCTATGACATACAACTCAATATCAGTTTTTTCAGACAAGCCCCATAACAAATATGAGCCAACTGCACCTAAGCCTAAAATTGCTACTGAATTTATTTTCATTTATTACCTCACATTCTAAGCATCAGCTCTTTATCTACCACTTCACCGTTTTCAATATATATCCTGTGAACCCTCTTGCTTACAGCACATACCAGTTCGTAAGGAATTGTTCCTGCCAGTTCTGCCATAGCTTCTATTGGATTATTTTCTCCGAATATTTCAATTTCACTGCCCACATCAATGCTAAACTTGTCCGTAAGGTCTATCATACACATATCCATGCAGATTCTCCCCCTCTGCCTTACCGTTCCCTCTTCTGTCATAAAGGAATACTTATTGGACAGACAGCGCATAAAACCGTCAGCATAGCCATAAGGCACAACTCCCATACGGGTTTTTCCTGTAGTTGTGTAGATTCCTCCGTAGCTTATCTTTGTTCCCTTTGGATAAACCTTAATTGTACTTACTGTAGTTTTCATAGACATAACCGGCTTTAGACCAAGTGCTTTTGCAAAATCCCCATAGCCATAAAGCAAAAGACCGGGGCGTACCATGTCCATATAGCTGTCAGGACGATTTACTGTGGCTCCTGTATTGGCACAATGGTGAAGCAAAAATGCCTTGCCTGACTTTTTTTCTACCTCTGTAATCACAGACTTAAAAAGCTCAAGCTGATGGTCTGTATACTCCTTACATTCTTCACCGTCTTCATCAGATACGGCAAAATGTGTAAATATTCCCTCTGCATCCAAATTCGGAAGTTTACATACATTCACTATCCCTTCTATACCATGCTCAAAATGCTCACCCTCACAAAGATAGCCAAGCCTTGACATTCCTGTATCTACTTTTATATGTATTTTAAGCGTCCCTTTGCATTTTACTGCCTCTGAACTGTATTCAAGAGCCTTTGCCTCACAGGTCACAGCCTGAGTTATATTAAAGCAGATAAGCCTGTCCACCTGCTCCCTCGGAGTATGTCCTAAGATGAGTATGGGCATGGTTATTCCGTTAAATCTAAGCTCCATTGCCTCGTCTATACTGCTGACAGCAAGATAATCAGCTCCTAATTCCTGTAACTTTGCTCCCACCTTCACAGAGCCATGTCCATAGGCATCTGCCTTTACTATACCGGCAAACTTAACATTTTCTCCGATATGCTCTTTGATTTTTTTATAATTATGTTCTATCGCATCCAGGTTAATTTCTGCCCAGGTTCTTTTAAGTGTTGATTTCATCTCTATCCTCTTTTCGTAAGCTTTACATCCAAATATTAGTCAACAATTATAGTCCGAAGTCTTAAAAATACAAGTACTTATCCCTAATTATTCACAAAACATCTTGCTAAATATCGTAATCAAGCCACATACCCCCCAATTACTATATTTTGCATATGTTTGGCAATATCACATCAACTGCCGACACCTACAAACTGGCTGTTATAAAGCTCTGAATAAAATCCTTTCTTTTCAAGTAGCTCTTCATGATTTCCCTGTTCTATTATCTTTCCTTCCTTCATTACAAGGATGATATCAGCTTCCTTTATAGTTGAAAGCCTGTGTGCAACTATAAAACTTGTTCTGCCTTCCATCAAGCGGTTAAATGCTTTCTGTATTTTGATTTCAGTTCGGGTATCAATGGAAGAAGTTGCTTCGTCAAGTATAAGCATAGGAGGCAGCAGAAGCATAACTCTGGTTATACATAAAAGCTGCATCTGCCCTTTGGAAAGTCCGCTTCCATCCTCGTCTATTACTGTATTGTAGCCATCTTTCAGCTTGCTTATAAAGCTATGTGAATGAGCCGCCTTTGCCGCCGCAATTACTTCCTCATCTGTGGCATCAGGCTTTCCCATAACTATATTTTCCCTGATAGTACCATTTCTGAGCCAGGTCTCCTGAAGCACCATTCCGTACGATTTTCTGAGACTATGTCTTGTAAGCTCTCTTATATCAGTATTTTCTACCTTTATACTTCCGCTGTCAACATCATAAAATCTCATAAGAAGATTGATAATAGTTGTCTTACCACAACCCGTAGGCCCTACTATGGCTATTCTTTGACCTTTTTTCACACTTAGATTAAGCCCTTCTATCAGCTTTTTATCTTTGACATAAGAAAATGCCACATTCTCTAAGTTTATATTTCCTATATTATTTGTTATTTTTTTATCAATCTCATTTGGCTTATCTGCTCCAAGGAGAGTTTCTCCGTCTTCTGTCTCAATATCCTCATTTATAAGTTCAAGAAGCCTTCCTGCACAGGCTATAGCATTTTGAAGCTCGGTAATTATTCCCGAAATTTCATTAAAAGGCTTAGTATACTGGTTTGCATAAGCTAAAAATGCAGAAAGTCCGCCTACACTTATGCCTCCATTTACTACCTGAAATGCTCCCACAAGCCCAACCAGAGCATAGACAATATTGTTGACAAATCTTGTAGCCGGATTGGTGATTGATGAGAAAAATATAGCTTTAAGAGAAACCTTTTCTATTTTTTCATTTATTTCATCAAAGGCCTCAACTACCTTTTCTTCCCTGCCATAAGCCTTGACAACCTCCATTCCTCCTATCATTTCGTTAATTAAAGATGTCTGCTCCGCCCTGGTTTCGGACTGAAGCTTAAAGAAAGAATATGTATGCTTTGAAATGAAGCGTGCTACAAGTAACGATAATGGAGTAAGCACCATTACTATAAGTGCCGTAAATATATCAATTCTAAGCATAAATACAAGAGTACCCAGTATGGTTGCAATTCCTGTAAAGCTCTGTGTAAATCCAAGCAAAAGTCCGTCTGAAAACTGATCTGCATCTGCAATTACTCTGCTTACTATATCTCCTGTAGAATGTGAATCCAAATAACTTAAAGGAAGCTTTTCAATCCTCTTAAAAGCATCATTTCTGATATCTCTTACTACATTATAGGCTATTTTATTATTTATAGTAGTCATTAGCCATTGAAACAGTGAGGTAGTACCTGCGACTATGACTGATGTTACAATTATTTCAAATATTTTGTCAAACTTTGTCTGCCCTCTTCCCACTATAAGGTCAATGGCATCACCGAATAATATAGGCAGATACAGTGTCAAAACCACTGTAATCATCGCCATTACTAGCGATACAAAAAGCAGTATTTTATAATGTCCTATATAAGCAAGAACTGCTTTAATTATCTTTTTGTTATCTTTCATGTCAGGTACTCCTTATATATTTGTGGTTCAATAACGCTCCAGATGATAAATGTCCAGACTCGCTCCGGTTTTTCTGCGAAAAACCTAATGCGCTCGCTTAGGCATTATCATCTTTCGCTGTTTAACAATCATTAAAAAATACTTTTCTTTCATAATTAAACTATTAAATCTCATTTGTAGGTGTGCTCGGAAGTAAATGCGCCCTCTCAGCTCTGAGCTTACGAGCACCTTACAAAGGTAGGGGCGTAACTAAGTCGAGCGTGATTAAATATGGGGGGGGGTAACTGAGTAAATAATCTAACTATATTGCGAATTATAAATCTCTTTATACACCTCACAATTTCCGAGCAACTCTTCGTGCTTTCCGAGCCCTACCATATCGCCGTCATCCAGCACTACTATCTTATCTGCCTGCATAATCGAAGAAGTACGCTGAGATACTATAAATACTGTCGGCTTATAATCCAGTGCATTAATATCTTTTCTAAGAGCCAGGTCTGTTGCATAGTCAAGAGCAGAAGAACTGTCATCAAGAATTAAAATTTCCGGCTTACCTACAAGTACTCTTGCGATGGAAAGTCTTTGTTTCTGTCCGCCGGAAAGGTTTCTGCCCTCCTGCTCTATTATAAAATCAAGTTTCCCTTCTTTAGAATTAATTACATCTTCTGCCTGAGCTATGTGTACCGCTTCCATTATCTCATCATCAGTCGCAGTTTCATTTCCCCATTTTATATTATCCCTTATGCTTCCCTTAAAAAGTGAAGCTTTTTGCAAAACAACAGCCACTATTTTTCTAAGTTCCTTAAAACTATAATCAGCTACAGCCTTTCCCTTAACCCTTATTTCACCTTCACTGGCATCATAAAATCTTGGAATAAGGCTGACCAGAGAGGTTTTACCTGAACCTGTACCTCCGATTATACCTACAGTTTCACCTTTTTTTACAGTAAAACTGATATTATTCAAAGCATTTTCTTCTTTATCTGCGGAAGCCTTACCATTATAGTTTAGACTTACATTTTTAAATTCAACTATACTGTCTGAATTTTCATCTTCATCTTTAACAAAAACATCTGTGCCTTCTTCCATACCCGGTTTTATCTCAAGTACGCTCTGCACCCTGTTGCCACAGGCTATGGAACGGGTAATATTAAGAAACATATTTGCAAATTTTACAAGTTCTATAAGAATCTGTGACATATAGTTATAAAGTGCCACAATCTGTCCTTTAGTGAGAACTCCGTCTTCAACCCGAATAGCTCCCTTATATATAAGTGCCGCTATACCTATATTTATAATTACATAAGTCAGGGGATTCATCAAAGAAGATACCATTCCAACCTTTTTATTTAAACCTGTTAAAAATGTATTGGAAACTTCAAATTTTTTTATTTCCTCTTCTTCCTTACAAAATGCCCTTATAACTCTTACTCCGGTAAGATTTTCCCTTGTCTTTCCAAGAACCTTGTCTAGGGCTGATTGTACTTCCTTATATCTTGGAATACACCAGTGCATTACACCAAATATAACAGCAGACAGCACAATTATGGTAATTACAAAAATAACCGCAATCTGCATATCTATTGTAAATGCCATAACTACCGCACCAAGCACTATAAAGGGTGAACGAAGAAATAGTCTGAGTGTAAGATTGACACCTGTCTGAATCTGGTTCATATCACTTGTAAGTCTTGTTATAAGTGTATTGGTACCAAGCCTGTCTATATCCGAAAATGAAAGCTTCTGAATATGTGAAAATACAGCGTGTTTCACCTGTTTAATAAAACCGACGCTGGCTTTAGCCGCAAAAAACTGGGCTGTAATTGAAAATGTAAGCCCTACAAATCCCAGTCCTACAAGTACAAGACAAAGCCTTATTATAAGTCCCTTATCATTTCCGCCTATTCCCTTATCTATTATGTATGCCATCACAAGCGGTACTACGAGGTCAAGACAGGCTTCAAATAGTTTAAAAAGAGGACCTAAGATACTTTCCCTTGTATAGTCACGAATATATATTAATAGTTTTTTCAATGTTTATCTCCTGAATTTTGGTTTAAATTAATTATAACACAACTGTAAAGGCAAAAAAATCCCTTTGCAATTTCAATTAAGAAGTTGCAAAGGGAAAATATAGATCTATAAATAGCAATTATAAACTACTTATATGGGTAAATACATTATCCTCTGACCGAAATTATATTTTCTTTTTCAGCAAGTCTATTAATAAAATCTGTTTTATCATACCCGGCAGGAAATAAAAGTTCAAAATCCACTTTTAAATTATCAACATCTGTTTTTGCTATTTTAATTGATTTTATTTCTATTTTTTCTGCTGCCATATAGTCCTCAAGCTCCTTTAAATCCTTATCAGACTTTTTCAGTACTATTCTAAATTTTTCCTGAAATGCCTCATTTGCAAGAAAACGCACTCTATGAAATACAACCTGCATTACAAGTATTATTACTGTACTTATGGTCGATATAAAATACTGTCCGGCTCCCATACTCATACCTACTCCTGCAGTCGCCCATATACCTGCCGCAGTAGTAAGACCACTCACCGAAGTATTGTTCTTGACAAAGATAATCCCTGCTCCGAGAAAACCGACTCCACTTACTATCTGCGATGCGACTCTTGAAGCATCAAATTTATCTATATCAGAAAATCCGTATTTTGATACCACCATCATCAGTGCAGCTCCCAAAGCCACTATCGCATGTGTACGTACTCCGGCTAATTTATTTCTATTCTTTCTTTCAAATCCTATGGCTGTTCCCAAAAGTCCTGCAAAAAATATTCTTAAAGCAAGTTCTCCATGGTACATACTCTGAAATATAAATTGTTCTTTTACAAAATCAAGCATGAGCATCACCCCTTTTTTATTGAATATAGATTTCAAAAAAATCTCTCTACAAATCAAACAATTTGTAGAGAGATTTTAATTATCAATATTCTAACTGATAAAATTAGTTACCCATCTGAGCTGCAACTTCATCAGCAAAATTCTCGCTTCTCTTTTCAAGACCTTCACCGGTCTCGAAACGAACAAAACCTGTAAGACTCATAGTCGCACCTTCAGCCTTAGCTACGCTATCAATATAACTTTGAACAGTCATGCTGCTATCCTTTACATAAACCTGATCTACAAGGCAGATTTCTTTAAGCTGTTTGTTAAGCTGTCCTGTAAGGATATTCTCAAGTACATTAGCAGGCTTACCTGACATCTTAGGATCATTAGCTGCCTGAGCTTTAAGGATTTCCATTTCATGGTCAAGATATTCCTTAGAAATCTCATCTCTGTTAAGATATGTAGGACGCATAGCTGCTATCTGCATAGCTACATTTCTAGCTGCTTCCTTAGCAGCATCATTAACTACACTTGTTTTAAGAGCCACAAGAACACCGATTCTACTTCCGTGGATATAAGACTCAACTAAGCCCTCCGCCTCGGCAAGTTTTCCGAATCTTCTGATGTTCATATTCTCACCGATAACTGCTATCTGCTCTGTAAGAGCTGTCTTTATAGACTTACCTGCTTCAAACTCTTCCTCAAGGAAAGCATCTACATCAGCTGCAGATGTAGTAAGAGCTTTAGCTGCTACTTCATTTGCAAATGTTGTAAACTTCTCATTCTTAGCAACGAAGTCCGTCTCAGAGTTAACTTCAACAACTGCCGCACTCTTGCCATCTGCTGCTACAGCTGCCACACAAACACCTTCTGCTGCAATTCTCTCTGCCTTCTTAGCAGCCTTCATAAATCCGTTCTCTCTAAGCCACTCTACTGCCTTATCCATATCTCCGTCAGTTGCTCCGAGAGCCTTCTTGCAATCCATCATACCTGAACCTGTTATTTCACGAAGTTCTTTAACCATAGCTGCTGTAATTGCTGCCATTTTTTTATCCTCCTATTTACTTATTATCTATAAATATTATTTACTCTTCTGTAGCTACTGTTTCTTCTCCTGCTGCTGTCTCACCAAACTGCTCACCCTGATTAGCCTCAATAACAGCATCTGCCATTTTAGCAACTATAAGTCTTACTGCTCTTATAGCATCATCATTACCCGGAATTACATAAGTAAGTTCATCCGGATCACAGTTGGTATCTGCAATTCCGATAACAGGAATACCGAGTGTATGTGCTTCCTGAATACAAATTCTTTCCTTTTTAGGGTCTACTACAAAAATAGCATCCGGAAGTTTCTTCATTTCCTTGATACCGCCAAGATTCTTCTCAAGTTTATCCCAAGCCTTCTTTATCTGAATAACTTCCTTCTTAGGAAGTACATCAAAAGTTCCGTCCTCACTCATTTTCTCATATTCTTTAAGTTTTGCAATACGGCTTTTAATTGTTTTGAAGTTGGTAAGCATACCTCCAAGCCATCTCTCATTTACAAAGTACATACCTGAACGGATAGCCTCATCCTTAACAGCTTCCTGAGCCTGTTTCTTAGTTCCTACAAAAAGAATGGTTCCGCCGCCGGCTACGATATTCTTAATAGCTTCATAAGCTGAATCAACCATACCTACAGACTTCTGTAAGTCGATGATGTGGATACCGTTTCTCTCAGTATAGATATATGGAGCCATCTTAGGGTTCCATCTTCTAGTCTGGTGTCCGAAATGTACACCTGCCTCAAGTAACTGTTTCATTGAAATAACGCTCATTTTTCTACCTCCATGGTTTTTCTTCTGCCTGTCTCAGCGTTTAACTGCCATACCCCTTCAGGGCACCATCAGTATAAAACAGACATGATTTAATTGTTAATATGTGCAAAAATACAATAATTATTTTTTGCACAAAATTTATTTTATCATAAATAAAGCCTTAATGCAAGCTTCGATTCTTCCATTTTTTTAGCATTTGTAGTATAGTAAAGGTAACAATAGTTTTAAATATTACAGAAAGGTAGTTTATTTATGGAAAACCTGAATACAAAAGCCCTGCATAAGTCCCTTAAACTTACAAGAAATTTAATAAATATCAGTCTTACAATAATTTTCATAATTCTTTTATTTTGGGGAAATTATAATCCTGCCGCCGTCTTTGCTATGATATTTTATAATGCCTTACATTGGCTGCTTTTATCAAATTTAAAAAGTGATACAACACAAAAAAAGAAAAATAAGACATCTTCTGTCGAGCTGAATGTACTTAGAATTACACTTCCTGTAGGTATTTTACTTCACTTAGTACTTGGCTTGGGATTTATGTATAAACTTCCCCTCAAGATAGAACAGCTTAAATTCCTTCCTTTTACTTTAATGGTTATAATTATTTTATTCCGTTACTTCAGCTATTTTTATCTTAGGATAAAGCTTAAAAAAAACAGGTAGGGTATTAATCCGCTCTACCTGCATTTCTCCTCTGAGCCTCTTCCTTAGAATATACACAACCACAGTAATCCTGCCTATAAAGCCCATACTCTTTGGATAATTGCACAGACCTGTGATAACCTCCCTTTTTCTTAAAATCTGAATAAAGATAAGAGATATTATATTTTTCTCCAAATTTTTCTCCAAGACCGTTTAGCCAGTCTGCATTTTTATGTGGGCTTATAGAAAGAGTGGTTGTAAAATAATCCGCCCCATTCTCCTTAGCAGCCCTTGCAGCCTCTTCCATACGAAGTTCATAACAGTGATAACATCTGGCACCGCCCTCAGGTAAATTCTCTTTTCCTTTGGCAATCTCATAAAACTTCTCAGGTTCATAAGTCCCACTTAAAAGTTTAACCTCATTTTTAAGCGGCATTTCTTTAATCAATTTGGTAAGTTCTCTTATACGCATCTTATATTCTTCTTCGGTATCAATATTAGGATTATAAAAGTATATCGTTATATTAAAATATTGACTTAAATACTCCAAAGTATAACTGCTACATGGTGCACAACAGGCATGGAGAAAGAGAGCAGGAACTCTGCCCTCTTTTACAAATTCTTCTATTTTCTCATCTAAAAGCTTTTGATAATTGACTTTATTCAATTTATTCTCCTACATCTTCTTCATCTGTTCTTCTAAAATTTCTTTCGCATAAGAGCAGGATTTCTCAACTGAACCTGCTTCAAACGGATTAGAAACATTGGCATATTTAAGTGTTTCAAGATAACTTAGGCTTCCTCCGACTTTGCAAAGTTTAAGATAATCTTTCCAAGCCTTTTCTTTATCTTCGGCATACTTCTTCTTAAATTCCATAGCTCCCATAGTGGTTAAAGTATAATTTATATAGTACATAGGATCTTGGAAAATATGAAGTTTATGATACCAATATCCTCCTCTGTTCATAAATTCATCATTCTCATCATATTTTCTCCATGGCATATATTTTTCTTCCAATTTATGCCATTCATAAGTTCTCTCTTTTGGAGTAAGCTCAGGCTTTGCATAGCAGATATGCTGAAATTCATCTACTGCAACACCAAAAGGCACAAAGGTAATCGCCTCCTGCAAATGCTGGAAACGGTATTTATCCGCATCTTTTTCAAAGAATTTTTCAGCATAAGGATAAGCAAACTGTTCCATACTCATAGAATGTATCTCCGCAATATCGGTAGATTCTGAATAATACTCCGATATTGGCTGATTACGCATAGCCATATAACCTGCAAAAGCATGACCCAATTCATGGCTTAGTACCATCATATCAAAAATAGTACCGTTAAAACAAGAGAATACAAAAGGTGCTTTAATAGGATTAAGACCTGTCATGTAGCCCGTTGAGGCTTTATTAGGTTTATTTTTAAGATCAAGCAACTCATGCTCTATCATAAAATTAATAAACTCAGCAGTTTCAGGGCTTAAATCATGATACATCTCCTTTGCCTTCTCCAGCATAAAGTCATCATCACCTGCCGGTTTCGCATTTCCGTCTAAAAAAACCCTTTTTTCATCAAAGCTGTATATTTCATCAACTTTTATTCGTTTTGCCTGTGCCTCATAAAGTTCCTTACAAAGCGGCACAAGATAAGTTTCTACCTGTTTCCTGAATGATTCAACTTCTCTCTGACCATAATCTGTTCTTGACTGCCTGATATAGCCAAGAGGAATAAAATTCTCAAAGCCTAAATTCCTTCCCATTTCATTTCGGATTTTAATAAGCTCATCCCAAATTTCTTCAAGGCGTTTCTCATTATTATGATAAAAGTCGGAATATGCTCTAAATGCAGCCTTCCTTACTTCTCTATCCTCATGCTCAAAGTATTTTTGTATACCATAAAGGTTTAACTCTTTACCGTCAAAATTAATCTTACACGAAGCCATCATTTTCTGATATTCACTTGTAAATTCAGCTTCCTTCTGTAAAAGAGGTATATTCTTCTCTGAAAAACTGTTTTTAGTTAATTCAATTTTAGCAAAGAACTGTTTGCCGAACTTAGTTTCAAAATCTGCTCTAAACTTGCTCTCATTTATTGCATCGCCTGATTCAACCATTAACGGACCAAAGGTAGGAAACTCTACATCAAATACTTTCTTCTCTTCTTCATAGAACTTATCGGAGGTATCCACAGTATGCCTAATATATACTATAACATACATCATCATAAGTTCATTAAGTTCATTATCCGACTCTGTATATATAGATAATGCCTCTGCAAAACTTTCCGCTACTTTCATTTTTTGAATATTTGCTTTTAAATCTTCTTTTATCTTTTCAAAATTCGGACGCACATATTCTAACTCACTAAATTTCCAATCTTCCTTCATAATCCTTTGCCTTTCCAGTTTATTTTATTCTATTGTATAACAAGCTACAATAATTTTAAACCCTTCATTAAGGCTTTTATTTATATCTCCTCTTTCTTTATGTATACATCTTAACATAGTCGTATGAATACCGTATGCTTTTTCTGCATGACATTATATGTTTTTTAATTTAAAATGTGAAAAAGCACCCTACATTTCTATAAGATGCTATATCCATTTACATTCAAACTGAATATAAAACTAATATTGTTGTACCTATTTAAATCACTTCATCAATATACAAATCCTTCCTCTTTGAAAGATCTATAAATTCACTTCCTGAAACCACCATAGGTTTAGACAGATAAACTTTATTAGTCATAAGTACCTTAGCTTCTCTTCCGTCATTTAACATGACTCTTGTTCCTATAAAGTTATCCGCTATATGTTCTAAGAATACCGTATACATTCCTGCATCATATTTTTGTATACCTTCATCTTCAAACATCTTAATAACCTTAAAAGGACACACCATACCTCTATAAGATCTTGCAGAAGTAATAGCATCGTAAATATCTACTAAAGCTATAAGCCTTGCATAAGGATCAATTCTTTTAGGATTAAACGGAAGAGGATAACCTGTTCCATCCAATTTTTGGTGATGTTGAAGTGCCGCATTTATTACATGAGGATTAGCTTTCATCTCTTTAAGTATCTCATATCCTGCAACAGGATGATTTTTCATTATATCAAACTCCTCATCCGTAAGTTTACCCGGCTTTGAAATAATCTCATTCGGAATAGTAAGCTTTCCTATATCATGGTACAAGCCACATTCCTGTGCAAGTGCAATCTCCTTAGGAGAACATCCGAGCCACTGTGCAAGCAGCCCTGCAAGCATAGCTACATTAAGACTATGCACAAAACATACATCATCAAAGCGACGAAGATTTGATAAAAGGTCAAAGGTTGGAATACTGCCCTCAGGCATAACCAAGTCACCCATAATTCTTCTTGCTGTAGTTTCTAAATCTGCATCCGGATTTCCGTCCACAATACGATTTAATGCCCCCCTTAATTTAACTACGCCGGATGAGAATTTCCCCCTAAAAAGCTTATAATCAGGACTCTGCTGAACTCTCTCATAATATGAGTATCTCTCATCAGAATAAGAAATCGTTGGTTCAGGCTTTTTCTCAAAATCCTTCTTCTCCTTGATAAACACAAATGAAACAGCATTACTTTTAAGTTTCTCTATGCTGTCCACATTAAGTTCTTCACCTGAATTAACAAGTAAAATTCCTGCCTTTGTATGCACATCTTTAGCTATAACCATTCCCGGCTGCAATTCCCCACATCTCTTTAATAACATAATTTTCCCTCGTTAAAGTTAATTATTCGACTCTTATATTACTATATTATAACTTTTTTTGCAATTAATATCAATACAAAAAAGGCAGATATTGCAATAAGCAATATCCGCCTTCATAATGTTTAATTTTTGATTATTTAAGTGTAACCTTAGCTCCCGCCTCTTCAAGTTTAGCCTTGATAGACTCAGCATCTTCCTTAGTTGTAGCTTCCTTAATAACCTTAGGAGCAGCTTCAACTGCTTCCTTAGCCTCTTTAAGACCAAGACCTGTAAGCTCACGAACAACTTTGATAACCTTAATTTTTTCAGCACCTACTTCTGTAAGCTCTACATCAAATTCAGTCTTCTCTTCAGCTGCTGCTGCACCTGCACCTGCTGCTGCAACTACAACACCTGCTGCTGCAGATACACCGAATTCCTCCTCGCAAGCCTTTACGAGATCGTTTAATTCAAGTACGCTCATGCCCTTAATGGCATCAATAAATTCCTGAGTTGTCATTTTTAATACCTCCATAATAATTAAATAATATTTTGGTCAATTCTTTTGACCGACTAATAAACGGTTTTATGCTTCAGCACCGCTACCTTGTTTCTCTGCAATCTGTTTAAGCACACGAGCAAAGTTGGTAATAGGTGACTGTAAGCTGCCAAGGAGTTTGGAAATAAGTTCCTCTCTTGAAGGGATGGTTGCAATAACGCTCATTCCCTTAGCATCGTAGTAAGTTCCTTCTACAACACCCGACTTGATTTCAAGTGCTTTTGCCTGCTTTGCAAAATTAGAAATAATTCTTGCCGCAGCAGTAGCATCTTCATAAGAAAATGCAACAGCTGAAGGTCCTTCCAAATCCACATCTAACTGTGAGAAATCTGTTCCTTCAAATGCACGCTTTAAGAGAGTGTTTTTGTATACCTTGTATACTACTCCCGCCTCTCTCAACTCCTTACGGAGTTTTGTGTCCTGCTCAACAGTGAGTCCACGATAATCAACTAAAACTACAGAACCGGCTTTTTCAACATGTCCCTTGATTTCGTCAACTATTGGTTGTTTGATTTCAACTTTAGGCATAATCTTCCTCCATTCCGAAACACCTTTAATCAGCTAACTGACTGGGATAGAGTGCTTCTAGTAATATCCCTTTACTGCTTGAAGTCAGATGAATTACGATAAAAAAAGACCTGAAACTGCTAGAGTTCAGATCGTAATATTCTTAAAAATAATTACATCCCTCGGCAGGCGTTCTCACTTACACATCTTTATAGATGTACCTGCTGTCTTCGGCAGTTGTTCTTAACGAACGATACTATTTATAACATAGTTGTAATATATTGTCAAGCATTAATTAAAAAACTGTCACTTCAGCATTTTTACCTGTAAAGTGACAGTATATCTTTTATTTTGAAAACTTTATATTTTTAATATGTATTTCCATTCCTTCCAGTTTTATATCAACTTTTTCAGGAAGCTTTTTCTTATCATTTATAGAATGTAATGTATTCATATCTATTTCATCTAATTTTGTTATAGTCTTAAATGTCAGCTTACCGGAAGCCGCTTTTCCTTCTGTTTTGTTTTTAATATATTCTCCATATAAAAATTTCTTCCATACATCAGACATTTTCTTATATGCACCTGTCTCAATAGAGTTTGTAATAAGTTTTACACTATCATCTGTCAAAGGAATAGTCAGTCCGTTATCTTTATGTGTTACCTCACCTGTTTTTAAATTCTTGGTAATGATATAATTCTGATTTATCTTAGTCTTATTCAAAGTTGATTCAGCAGAATATTTCATTGTAACCATCTGCTTTTTAATATCGAACTTATACTTTATATTGGACTTAGATTTTATCCCACCAAAATCAAGTTTACTAACCTGTTCCATAGCAACAATATTATACTTATCGACTGCTTTTTCTATATTCTTAGCTAAACTGTCAGTAAACTTAACTGTCTTAGCCTCAACTTTAAATGGAGTAATAAACATCGCACAAATAAGCAAAGCCGTTACCGCAAACATCTTAAATCCTTTGTTCATCTTATTTTTCTCCTGTCTGTAGTTTAACCAAATATCAGTTATTTCGTTAATGTTTCTCTTGTACTTTACCACATAATTACCTATACAGTCAATTATCTTGGCTAAATTTAGATTATTAAACCCAAATAAAAAAAGACCAGCCATCATCCGACCGATCTTTCTCCCAATTTGTATAAGCTGGCGACGGGAGTCGGACCCGTGACCTCCGCACTACCAATGCGACGCTCTACCACCTGAGCCACGCCAGCAACACATTACTCCTAAGAATAACCTTAGACATTCTACTAAATTTTAAGTTAAATGTCAAGCCTCAATTACAAATTTTACAGCCCCTATAATTCCTGCATTATTTCCAAGCTCTGCAGCCTCTACTCTTAAATCCTGTGCAAAATTATCCATTACACCATGAAGCACCTTATCACGAACCTTGTCCACAAAAAGTTCCTTCTGCTTGGATACTCCGCCGCCTAAGATAACCATTTCAGGGTTAAATGTATGTACCAATCCTACAAGTGCTGCCGAAATATAATTTATCCATTCATCCACATATTTTATAACAGCTTTATTTCCTGCTGCCACTTCCTTAAATATAAGCCTTCCGTCTACCTCTTCTTCCTTTATTCCTGTAATTTCACCTGAAATAACTGCTTTTTTTACATTTTTTACAAGTGCACTCGTAGAGCCGTAGTGTTCTATACAGCCTGTATTCTCACAAGAGCATTTTTCTCCGTCTACATTTACAGGTATATGACCTATTTCCCCTGCAAAGCCTTTACTGCCCAGTAAAATCTTTGAATCAACTATAATTCCTCCGCCTACTCCTGTACCTATGGTCATAACAACCACATTTTCCCTGCCTTTTGCAGCCCCTTTCCACATCTCCCCAAGTGCTGCTGCATTAGCATCATTTAAAACTGCCGTATTCATGCCAAATTCTGCTTCAAGTCTTTTCTTTATATTAGTTCCCTTCCAGTTCTTTATATGACCTGCTGAACCTTCAACTATACCAAACTTAGAATTGATTCCGCCTGTAGCCGACACTCCTATGCCGTTGATATCAAAGAAAGTTTTATTATTTTTACTCATAAATTCTTTTGCACTTTTAACTACTGTTTCTATAATAGGAGTTTCATAATCATCAAACTTTACCGGATATTCCAAAACCTCACTAATCATTACACCTTCGCCATTTACAAGACCGAACTTTGCAGCAGTACCGCCTATATCTATTCCTAAATAAACTCTGTCCGTCATTTTATTCCCCTTTCAAACACTATTATTCTTCTTTATATCTTATTCCCATTAAAAACAACCCCTTTGCAGGTAAGGTTGTACCAAGATGCCCTCTGTCTTTTCTCTCTATAATAGAGGGGATTTCATCAGGAGATATCTTTCCTTCTCCCACCTTCACCAGAGTTCCTGCTATTATCCTTACCATATTGTAGAGAAAACCGTCTCCCCTGACTCTTATTATAAGTTCATTTCTTAGTGTTTCTTCTACATCAATCTGAAATACTGTCCTTACCTTATCCTCTTTGTCCGTCTTAGCCGAACAAAAAGAGGTAAAATCATGCCTTCCTTCAATAAACCTTGCTGCTTTTCTCATGGCTTCAATATTTAAAGCATGTTTTACATTGTAACTATACAATCTATCAGTAGGAAAGGGAATTTTAGCTGTGTTTATATGATATTCATAAGTTTTATCTATTACATTTTTTCTTGGATGAAAATCTGCTGCCACTTCTAAACTTTCCGTTATCCTTATATTAGCTGCCAACTTTGTATTTAATGCCGGAGAAAGCTTTTCAGCAGGAATTGTGGTATCAGAATCAAATACAGCCACATTTCCATAAGCGTGCACCCCTGCATCTGTCCTACTTGCCCCTATAGTTACTATATTTTCACCTAAAAGTTCAGAAAGTGCAACATTAATAAAACCTTCAACAGTGGGTAGTTCAGGCTGATACTGGTAACCGCAACAATCAGTACCGTCATAAGCAACTACCAACTTAAATCTTTTCATATCTTCATACTCCGATAAACTTATTAGCTAAAATATTTACTGCTATTACAAATCCTATATATGCAAAACAGGTAAAATAAGCCATCCTGTCCATATTTTTATATTTAAGCGGTTTCATCTTTGTTCTACCCTCACCTCCGTGGTAGCATCTTGCTTCCATAGCCATAGCCAAATCTATAGCTCTCCTGAAAGCTGATACAAAAAGCGGTACTAAAATAGGAATTAAAGCCTTTGCTTTCTTTATAAAACCGCCAGTTTCAAAATCTGCACCTCTTGCCGACTGTGCCTTCATTATCTTATCAGTTTCTTCCAATAATATAGGGATGAATCTGAGTGCAATCGACATCATCATAGCTATCTCATGCACGGGAAGTCCTACCTTCCTAAATACAAAAAGCCCTTTCTCCATACCGTCTGTAAGCTGGTTCGGACTTGTGGTAAGCGTGAGTAAAGATGAACCTATTATAAGAAGAATAAGCCTTATTCCCATAAAAATAGCCACTTTTAAGCCTTCCTTCGTTATCCTGACATTTCCAAAAAGATGTATCAACTCCTCGCCCGGAGTTAAAAACATATTGAAAACTACAGTAAACATAAGCAAAATAAATATTGCCCTAAGTCCTTTTACTATAAACTTAAACGGTACTTTGGAAAGTTTGATAACTGTAACCAAAAATAAAGCTACTACTATGTAGCCTGTAAAACTGCTAAATAAAAACAGTGATACAATAAATATTATTGTGCCTGCAAGCTTCACCCTCGGATCAAGTTTATGTATCACCGAATCGGCAGGATAATACTGTCCTATTGTTATATCTCTAATCATTTTATATCCTATCTATGTTAAAATATTTACAACCTCCAAAGTTTTAAAAACAAATTCCATAATCTCTTTCAAACTTGTCTTACTTATCTTATAAAATTGTAAAAATATTAACTTCTAAATTACATTTTTAAAATTGCCAATCGCTTTTAATATTTCTTTCTTTGCTTCTTCCACAGTGGACACATCGGTATCTACAGGTAAGCCTAAATCTTTCATCTCCTGCATTACATAGGTAACCTGAGGTGCGGTAAGTCCCATTCTTTCAAGCTCTTTATAATGCTTAAACACTTCCTTGGGTGTTCCGTCAAAAGCAACCTTTCCTGCATTCATCGCTATTATTCTGTCTGCGTACTTAGCTACATCTTCCATACTGTGAGAAACCAGAATTACAGTCAGACCTTCTTTATGAAGCTTTGCTATTTGGTCGAGTATCTCATCTCTCCCCCTTGGATCAAGCCCTGCTGTCGGTTCATCCAAAATAAGAATTTCAGGTTTCATTGAAAGTACCCCTGCTATAGCCACTCTTCTCTTCTGTCCGCCGGAAAGCTCAAAAGGAGAGGCATCATAGCATTTTTCAGAAAGCCCTACCTGCTTTATAGCTTCAAAAGCTCTTAGGTCTACTTCCAGTTTATCAAGTCCTAAGTTCTTTGGACCAAACTTTACATCTTCAAGCACAGTTGTTTCAAAAAGCTGATGTTCAGGGTACTGAAATACAAGCCCTACTCTGTTTCTAAGACTTTTCATATTAAAATCTTTATCGTAAATATCCTGTCCGTTAAAATATATAGTTCCGCTTGTTGCCTTTTCCAGTCCGTTAAAATGCTGGATTAGTGTAGATTTGCCTGAACCTGTATGCCCTATGATACCGATAAATTCTCCTTTGTTTATAGTGAGACTCACATCATTTAAAGCCTTTTTTTCATAAGCCGTACCTGCACTGTATACATAGCTTATATGATCTGCTATAAGTAACATTTTCTAATAGCCTCCCTGAATTCTCCTACTGTAAGCACTGTTTCATTTATCGGTAATCCGCTTTTTTTAAGCTCATAGGCAAGCTTTGTAACCTGAGGCACATCCAGTCTGTACCCCTCAAGTTCATCTACCTTACTAAATACTTCTCTCGGATTCCCTTGTAAAACTACCTTTCCGCCCTCCATCACAAAGACTTTATCGGCCTCTATAACCTCATCCATATAATGTGTAATAAGGATTATGGTTATACCCTCATTTTTATTTAACTTGTGAATAGTTTTAAGCACTTCTTTTCTTCCTATCGGATCAAGCATTGCAGTAGGCTCATCTAAAACTATACACTTTGGCTTCATAGCCATAATTCCTGCTATGGCAACCCGTTGTTTCTGTCCTCCGGAAAGCTTATTCGGAGAATGCTTTGCATAGCCTGACATACCCACCGCATCAAGACTTTCTTTTACTCTTTCTAAGATTTCCTCTGTAGGCACCCCCATATTTTCAGGGCCAAAGCCCACATCCTCTTCCACTACCGAAGCAATTATCTGATTGTCAGGATTTTGAAATACCATTCCCGCACTTTGTCTAATTTTTAACAAATTAGAAGCATCCCTTGTATCAAAGCCGTTTACCCACACTGTTCCCTCTGTAGGTACTAAAAGTGCATTCAAGTGTTTTGCAAGAGTAGACTTTCCGGAACCGTTATGTCCTAAAACAGCTATAAAGTCCCCTTCTTTAACTTCAAGTTCCACTCCGTCTATGGCACGCTCTATCTCTTCAGTATTGCCTTCCTCATCTCGTCTTATATATTCAAATACAAGATTTTTAATATCTATTATTCCCATTTGGTTATCCTTTTCATTTCACAAGTCTTTTATATAATCCATGTTGAATGAAAGTATAACACAAAAGATGTAAAATGATAAGTAAAATGATAAATTTTACATAAAAATATCCTTTAACCCAAATTATCGGGATTAAATCTGTATTCCTTTAAGTGCCTGTACTGACTGGTCATGAAGTGCAGCTTTTTCCGGCTTGTTTCTGCCCACATATTCATTATAAAGCACATCAATAAGTAAGAGCATAGGAAACTGCGGTGAAATGGTATTACCTGAATTAAGATGCTGCAAAGATGCAACAAGCACAACTTCATCACAATATTTCTTAAACTCTCCATTATCAGAAGAAGTAAATAATACAGCTATCGCTTTCTTTTCTTTCGCTTTTTTTAATAAATACAGCACCGGCTCTGTTTCACCGCTAAGTGAAAATCCTATCACAAGGTGCTTGTTTGTTAAAAACGGAGCCTGCATCTTTATTCTGTCAGGATGATCAAGACTGTCTATATCCACTCCAATTCGCATAAAACGACTTTCCATTTCCTTTGCTGCATATCCATTGCTTCCAAGACCGAAAGCAATCACCCGCTTTTTCTCATATAACAGGTTTGTAAGCCTTGCAATTTGTGTTTCATCCATAAGATTATAAGTTTTATTTAGTAATTCCTGATAACTTTCATAAACGGTTTTAGCCGTCTTTGTTTCTTTTCTTTCTACAAATGCCTCTTTATATTCATATACAAATTCCCTGTAACCGTTAAAACCACATTTTTTTGCAAATCTTGAAAGTGAGGCATTTGAAACAAATAATGTCTCTGTCATATTTTTTGCAGATAAGTCAATATTTTCCGTATTGTTAAGAAAAAAATCCGCTATTCCCTTTTCTGCCTGTGTAAAAGTATTGTATCTTGATTCGATTATCGGCAACAGGGATTTAGAGTATAAAGCCATAACTTTGCTCCTTGCTAAACACAAATTAATTGTGCTTTATTTATTTCTAATTATTTCAGATATTTTTATTGCCAAATCTCTATGACTATTCTCATCCAAGTGCATATGATCAATAGTATTCATTCTGAAATATATTCTATTATTCACAAAACATCTGCAAAAATACCGTAAGCAGACAAATACTTTTACGATATTTGCAGATGTTCTATCTAAATTTATAAAATTAAAACTTCACTTTAAAAGTTGCTTTTCTGATAGTTTCAGGCTTATCTGTCATAATCCCCGGTCTGTGACCATCCTGTGGCATACACACAAGAAAATCTCCTGCATACAGGTTAACCGTCCCAACAGGTTCACCGTAAAGCGTCATAATATCAGGCTTATACTCCCCCGTTTCCATATTAGCCGTAATACAAATATCTATACGCTCACTTCCACGCACTATATAATGTATATCACAGTAGTCTTTATGTGCCTCAAATGCTCTTTCTTCCACCGGAGCTGTGGTAAACTCCATAAGATTTACAAACACATCATCTCCATCTATATCATATCTTTTAAGTTCCATATCAGAAAGATTATTATTTTTTACAAAATCAAAGCATTTCCTAAATTTTTCCTGCAAAAACTCATACTGTTCAGGATATTTTATATTTCCAAATACCATAACTCTCTCCTTTTAGAGGTACTTTGCTATAGCCTCCCTTATCATCTTAGCTGCTTCTTCCACTATAGGCATATCTTCTTTTACAAGTTCATAAAGCGGTGCTCTTACGCTTCCGATATCAAGCTTCTCATTAATTCTGAGGATTTCTTTGATTACACCGTACATATTACCGGTTGCAGAACACATCTTGTAAATAATTTCATTGGCTGCATACTGAACTTCTCTTGCCTTGTCAAATTCACCTTTTTTAACCAGTTCATCCATTTTTAAGAAAAGTTCAGGCATAGCACCGTAAGTACCGCCAATTCCTCCTTCTGCTCCTATAACTCTTCCGCTTATAAACTGTTCATCAGGACCGTTGAAAATGATATAGTCCTCTCCCGCAGCAGCCTTAAACATCTGAATATCTTGTACAGGCATTGAAGAATTCTTAACACCGATTACATTTTTATTATTACGCATAGTTTCAAACAATTTTCCTGTAAGAGCAACGCCTGCAAGCTGTGGAATATTATAAATAACAAAATCCGTATTTGGTGCAGCACTGCTTATATCATTCCAATACTTAGCTATAGCATATTCAGGCAGCCTGAAATAAATAGGAGGAATTGCCGCAATAGCATCTACTCCTACCTTTTCGGAATGTGCTGCAAGTTCCATAGAATCCTTTGTGTTATTGCAAGCCACATGATTTATAACTGTAAGCTTACCCTTAGCTACTTCCATTACACTTTCAATTACAAGTTTTCTGTCAGCAACACTCTGGTAAATACACTCTCCCGAAGAGCCGTTTGTATAAATTCCCTTAACACCCTTTTTAATAAAATACTCTGTAAGAGCCTTTACCCTGTCAGGGCTTATTTCACCCTTTTCATCATAGCAAGCGTAAAATGCAGGTATTATACCTTTGTACTTGTCCAAATTTCTCATCTTTCTTTACCTTCTTTCTTAAAGTAAAATGTTTATAACTAGCGTAACAGCCTAAATATAAGCTAATCACGCTAGTTTATAAAATTGTATATTAGTTTATCAACCCTTAACTGCACCCATTGCTATTCCTCTTGTAAAGTACTTCTGGAACAACAGGAATACTATAAGAATTGGAATAGATGCAAGAGATGCACCTGCCATAATAAGCCCGAAGTCTGTAGCATTTTCCGCCTGTAACTTAGCGATACCAAGTGAAATAGTCAAATTGCTCTTTGAGCTGAGCATAATCAACTGCATAAAGTAATCATTCCAACTGTTGATAAAGGTAAAGATTGCCAAAGCACCTATACCCGGTTTTACCATAGGAAGTACTATCTGCATAAAGGTTTTTGCTTCATTAGCACCATCTATCCTTGCAGCCTCAAGCATTTCCGTAGGTACCCCTTCTGAAAACTGCTTCATAAGGAATACACCGAAAGGCCAGCCTACTGTAGGGAAAATAACTGCCCATATAGTATTATAAAGACCAAGCGCAGACATTTCACGAAGCAGCGGAATAAGTATAACCTGTTTAGGAAGTGCCATAGCTGCTACTATAAGTGAGAACAGAAGTATTCTTCCACGAAAACGCTTTTTAGCAAGGGCATAGCCCGCCATAGCTGCTGTGATACAGGTAAGAGCCATAGCTGCTACTGCCATAAATACAGTATTAATAAGCCATCTTATAGAAGCCGCCACCTCAGGTCCTGTAATCAGATATTTATCACTATTCTTAATCTTAAACATTTCAAAAAGAGGAGATGACTGTTTTGAAAAAAGCTTCTTAAAATTTGTCATTACCCACTCACCCGGAAACCATACCGGAGAAGTTGCATTTATTTCTGCCGAAGTCTTAAATGCTCCTGTAATTATCCAATATAACGGAAAAGTAAAAAGTACAGCAAGTATTATAAGCACTACCAGACAAAATACTTTGTAAGGAGTCATCTTTTTAACACCTGAATTACCAAATTCTACATTTTTATTTTTCTTCATTTTCTACCTCTTTCTCGCTGCAAAGAATTGAACCGCTGAAAGTAAGCCGATAAATATTGCAAGTACTACTCCCATAGCATTACCATATCCATACTTATAAAGCTTAAATGCTGTATAATAGATATAGTACATAACAGTATCCGTACTGTGGTTAGGACCACCTGATGTAAGCAACTGGATAAGTGCAAAACACTGGAAACTGTTAATAGTAGTAATAACTAAGATATAAAGAGTAGTAGGCATAATATTTGCCCATTTAATTCTCCAGAATATCTGGAAAGGTGTTGCACCGTCTACTTGTGCTGCCTCTATAAAAGACATATCCACATTTCCAAGTGCAGCAACATAAAGTACTATAGGTTGACCTACAGATGTAGTAAAAAGTATAAGGATAATACACCAAAGTGCAAATCTCTCATCTCCAAGCCAGTTGATATTTTTATCAAGAATTCCTGTTGTCTTTCCTAAATAGTTAGCTACTCCATAATAATTATTAAATATCCACTTCCAAACTACGGTAACAGCAACTGAACCTGTAACAACAGGAAGATAAAATATAACCCTGAATATGGAAAGCAACTTTCCGTTCATTTGATAAATAGCTGCTGATACCCAAAGTGAAAATATAGCTACTACCGGTACTGAAACAACTACAATTAAAAAGGTATTGGCAAGTGCCTTTAAGAATACCTTATCGCTAAAAAGATTAATATAATTGTCAAACCCTATAAATACATCTTTTACATCCTTGCCCATTGTAGAATCAAAGAAACTCGTATATATACATAAAATCATAGGTATTATTACAAATCCTACAAAGAAAATAAGACTTGGAAGTAAGAAAAGATAAGCATTTCTTGTTTCTCTTGCGGCAAGAACCTTGCTTCTTGCCGAAACTGTGTTTGTTCTCAAAACAGTTTCCTCACTTTCTAATATAATATTTATCCCAAATTATTCTTTACATTCTTACAAAAAGAACCATAGCCGCGGTTCAGACTGCAGCATAAGTTAGTTTGCTCTCTAATCTGAGTATTCCGCGGTCTATGGCACATTTTTATCTAAAGATTATTTTCTTACTTTATTTAGAAGCTGCTGCGTTAGCTTCTTTATTACACTCGGTTACAACAGTCTTTATTTCATCTCCTGCTCCAACCTTCTGAAGCATATTCCACCAAGCTGTACGAGTTTCCGGCCAACCCTTAGTTACCTGATAGTAGTCACCCATAGCCGGCATAAAGTTTTTAGTAAACATAGCCATTGTATCAGCTATTTCACTGCCTGCATAAGCATCTGTAAGCTTACTGTGTACAGGGAAGAAACCTGAAGCCTTTACAGACTCTTTAACCTGTTCAGGATCATTTGCCATAAAGTCTATAAATGTTTTAGCAGCCTTAATCTTAGCCTCATCCTTGTTATCAAATACGCCAAATCCCCAAATACCCCCACAAAGCTTAGCATTGCCATCCTCTGAAGGGAACTGCATAGGAAGGATTTCTGCACCGTCATTTGTCTTTCCCGCCTCAGCATTGTCCGAATTGTTCTGCTGTGAAGCATTCCAGCAAAGTGACATAGCAAGTGTTCCATTACGGAAAAGTGTAATCTCATCACCACCTACTAAAGAAGGATCAAAGTTAACACCCTTCTGATTTTTAAGTGCTTCAAGAGCCTTAATATTCTTCTCATCATCTATTGTATACTGTGTATGTTCAGGATTTGTAAATGTTCCGCCATAGAGGTTGTTTACAAGAGCTCTTGTGCCCTGGTCACCGCCCTGTCCGCTACAATAAACAGCAAGTACATTTTCCTGTCCTTTATCATGTACAGCCTGAACTGCCTTTAAGAAGTTCTCAGTTGTCCAAGTATGTTTCTCTGCATCAAGATATTTCATAGCATCTGCTTCTTCAAATACCTTCTTATTTATAGCCATACAATGTGCAACCATACAAAGCGGATATTCATAAGCTTTTCCATCAGGACTCATACAAGCTGATTTAACATTCTCATAAAAATCCTTTGAAGCATCTGTGTAAAGGTCTGAAAGGTCAACCATAAGTCCTTTAGCACCCCAGTTAGCTACAAGTCTTTCAGGTCCTTCCATAACGATATCAGGAGCCTGTCCGCCCTCAATAGCTGTATTTACCTGATCATCACCATTTTGGTAATCAAGATATTCAACGCTTACGCTGATATCAGGATATTTAGCATTAAACTTCTGAAGAAGTCCGTCAACTGTTGCGGAATCACCCCACTTACCGATTGGATATGTCCAAAGGGTAATTGCTGTCTTTTCACCTGTACTTGAAGCAGGTGTACTTGCCATACTTCCTGTACTTGACATCTTAGCAGATGAAGCCATAGCAGATGATTTCTTCGTACTTTCACTTGTCTGCTTATCAGCAGGCTTTGAACAGCCAACTAAAGATGCCGCCATAATAGCTGCAAGTGCAAGAGATGTTACTTTTTTCAATTTCATAGTTCTTTCCTCCTTAAAATGACTTTTTATTTATTCTACAGTAGCTAATGCCTCTGTAAAAGATTTTGTTATAAGCTGTGGTCTTGTAATAATAGAGCCGACCACAACACTGAATGCACCAAGTTCAATCACTCTTTTAGCTTTTTTAGGTGTATTTACATTCCCCTCTGCAATTACAGGATGTTTAGCTTTTTCAATAATGGTTCGTAAAATTTCAAAATCATTTTCTGCTATTTTAAGCCCTTCGCTCTGCTTTGTGTAACCTACCATAGTAGGGCTTACAAAGTCAAACCCTAATTCATCGGCATGAAGTGCTTCTTCTACAGTTGAACAGTCCGCCATAAAAAGCTGGTCAGGATATTTAGCTTTAACTTCCTTAAAAAACTCATCAACTGTTAAACCGCCCGGTCTTTTACTTATGGTAGCATCCATAGCAATTATATCAGGCTTAACTTCCATAAGTTCCTCTATCTCTTTCATAGTAGGAGTTATATATACATCTGAACCTTCATAATCTCTCTTTATTATACCTATAATCGGAAGAGCAACATTCTTTTGTATCTCCGCTATATCTTCTTTTGTATTCGCCCTTATTCCGGCTGCTCCACCCTCTTTGGCAGCTACTGCCATTCTTCCCATTATAAAAGAAGAATGAAGCGGCTCGTGTGGAAGTGCCTGACAGGAAACTATCAGCTTGCCTTTAAGTGAATTTACTCTCTCATTCATAATATGCCTCTTTTTCTCTATTTCAAAATCTATATGTATTATAACTGAATTAAAATTATTTTCAAGATTAATATAATATTTTGAAAGTATTTTCATTAACTTGTAATCTCTTAGCCTTTTTATCAATTTTACTCTATCATTTTTGTATAATATGTATAAAAATATGAAAGCATTTTCTTCAAATACATATTTTAAGAAAATGCTTTCATATTCTATATATAAATTACCATCCGCACTCTTCCCGTACTTTATCCATACAATAATGGTAATACGCCTCTTTTAACTCTTTACGCCCTTCACGCCTCATTAAAATTCGCTTTCCGTCAGTCATCACGAATGAATCGTCCTCCACCCGTGCCACCGCATTCAGGTGAACTGCAGAATAACGGTGGCAGCGTAAGAAATTACTAAATTTCAAGCGTTCCATAGCCTCCGAAATGGAGCAGCGTACCGGAATCGTTTCTTTACGACAATAAATCATGATTCCGTTACGAATAGTTTCAATATATAAAATTTGATTTTTAGGAATTAAAATTTCTTTGCTGCCATTCGGAAAAACAATCACGCTTTTTTCTTTAGAAAAAAAATCCCTAAGTCTGTGCATCGCCTCCTCAATTTTTCCCTCTGTCAGCGGCTTAATCAAATAATGTGTCGCCTCGACTGCAAAACCGTCAGCTAAGTGTTCTGCACTGGTAGTCGTAAAAAACAAACGTACCTCCTCGTCTTTTTGTCTGATTGCTTTGGCTGTTTCCACCCCATTAATGCCGCCCATATAAATATCCAAAAAGATTGCAGAAAACTTTTCTTTTTGAAATTCCTTTAATAAATCTTCTCCACTGTTAAAGCCTTGGATATAAATTGTTCGGTGATATTTTTCTCCATACGCTCCAACCAGTTTCAAAAAAAGCTCCAAATCTGTTTTATTATCATCGACCACTGCAATTTTCATTATTCACCTCTTACTACTTTCTGCAAGTACCATCCTATTATTAATAGACTAAAGTTAAAAAGGCTATTAAAGTAAATACAACACAAAAAACTATAAATTTTTAAACCTTTCCGAATATATTATATCATAAGTTGAGGTTTAAAAAATACAACTCAGCACAAAAAAAAACAATCCGGCACAAGTCTATTGCAAAATCCGCAATGTAGCCTTAAAATCACACTTGTTAAAATTCAAGAAAGGAGAGATGAAATGTTAGGGATTAAGGTTAAAAATGTAACATTCAATAAGGAATACTCTATTGAAGAACTCTATGAAACGATTAAAAATCGGTCATTCAGTGCCGGTGAGCCTTCACTGACAAAACACGGTATGACAACCATCATCACATTTCCACCATTAAACCGACAAAATCAGGTAAGAATTATGAAAGTCGGTTTCAAAGAACAATCTGCTAAGTTTTCTGTTCAAAAAGGTGAACAGGCAGGTTTAGGTACTATGGCAGGCAACATGGTGCTGAATGAATTGACCGGCGGACTTTTCGGTCTGTTCGGCGGTGCAACAGGTAACATTGTCAAAAAATGCGAACAATTAGTAGAGGCTACTGCCAAAGAATTGGAAGCTATGAATCTGTAGTATTTTGTGTTATTTTCTATTTTAAAAGCAATATCAATACAAAGGATTCAAAGAATTAAAAAGTTGAAATTTTATTATTTATTCAAAAAAGGAGATTAAAATGAAAAAATTAAGAGCATTAGCATTATTCCTTGCAGTTATAATGATAGGTAGCGGTCTTTCTGCATGCGGCAATAAAAAAGATGAGAAGCCGGCTATGCAGAGCAAAACTACTGACACAAAAGAAAAAGAGAAAAAATCAGAAGCTCCAAGCTCAAGTGCTAAAACAAAAGAAGAAACCTCAGTAGTTCCAAGTTCAAGCGCTAACACAAGTGAAGCAGAAGTACCTGCTGAAAACACTCCTGAAAACGCTGCTGAGAATTTAAAAGCAGTATTAGCTAAGGGTTATGTCGGTGGTGATAACCATGATACTACACTTTATTGGGCTGTCAGTGCAGATGCAGATTTCGGAGTTTTACTTGCAGTTTCTGCTGATGAAACTCAGAAAATTTCTTTTGTTGGTCCTATCCAAGCCAGCGGCGATACCGCAGTAACTATTACAGATGATAGTACAGGTATGTCTAAAACTGTCAATGTTGAGGAATATGTAAGTGATGACGGAAAAGAAGGCATTAAGCTGACAGACGAAGATGGTGATGTTAGCATTTTATTCCAGACTGAAGTTGACAGGGTCATTGATGCTATGTTTGAAGCAGATACAAAATAAATTATTTTGTAAGCAAAATTAATTTAACTTATGTTTACTTTCTAAAAATCTTTAAATTTGAGGGGGATTTTAGAATAATTTTATGGGGAACTGGAATTATTTAGCCAAAAATACTCTTTTCCGTATATCGGCTGTATTATGGCTAAGCGGCTGTCGTACTAAGAATAATATATACGAAATATAGCAATTATTGAAATATAACTCAGCTATATCTTGTGGTGTTCTTCTTTAATACGACAGCCTTTTATTATTTTTTAATAATCCTTAATAACCACAATCTCTAACAAACAATTCATGTAAAACCTAATTTCATAGAAGGAAAGGATAAGAAAATGCTGAAAAAATTAAATCTTTGTATTCTCTGTTTTATTTTGGCAGTTACATTTAGTCTTTCCGCTTGCAGTGGAAAATCAGATAATGACAATTCAAAAAATGCACCCGGTAACCGCTCTTCCCATTCTCACATAGAAAATGAAAATTTGAAAGAATCCAGCAACTCCAAAAACAAGAAAACTCTTGCTCGCCCTCGCCAGTCAGAAGGAGAATCTTGGGTATTTTATTGGTATCTTTGTGGAAGTGACTTAGAAAGTGAAGGCGGCTGTGCTACTAATGATTTGTAGAGCTTCCTGAAAATGTTACCGTTGTCTTTGAAGCAGGTGGTGCATCCGCTTGGCAAAACGACTTTAACCCTGATGTATTAACACGAGGTATTTATAATTCTGACGGTCTGCAAATAATAGAAGAAATTCCGTCTGCCAATATGGGAGATCCGGATACCCTGACTGACTTTTTAAATTTTTGTAATACCAATTATCCGGCAGATCGCAGAGCTGTCCTTTTTTGGAATCATGGTGGCGGAAGTGTAGCCGGTGCGGCATTTGATGAACTTTATGATTCTGATTCCATTCAACTTCCGGAGTTAATTCAGGCGTTAAATGCCACTGATACCGGTGAAAAGTACGAATTAATCGGCTTTGACACCTGTCTGATGGCTACCATTGATGTAGCCGATGCTTGTGATGAATTCGCCAATTACTTAGTTGCGTCCGAAGAATTAGAACCCGGCTGTGGTTGGAGTTATGATGCCTTTATGGAAGCTTTGGCACAAAATCCTTCTATGGACGGTAAAGAACTTGGCAGACATATCTGTGACAGCTTTTATGATGGCTGTGCTGAAATAGGACAAGAGGATTCAACCACACTGTCAGTCATTGATTTATCAAAAATTCCGGCATTGGTTAAAGCTTATGATACAGTTGGGGCGGAGGCTCTGCTTTTTGCCGGTATGAGCGAAGACAGTACTTATCTTAATGAATTTGCACGCTGTGCTTATTCCTCCGAAAACTATGGCGGAAACAACGATTCTGAGGGTTATACCAATATGGTTGACCTTGGAGATCTTATACGCAACAATATGCAGCAAGAGCTTCTCACCGAAACCGGACAAGCAGTACTTGATGCTTTAAATGATGCAGTTGTGTATAAAATTAATGGTTCGCTACGCAGTCAATCAAGCGGTCTTTCCTGCTACTATTCTTATAATGGCGATTATGATGATTTTGCCAAATTTGCCAATTTAAACACCAGTCCGGCTTTTGGCTATTACTTTGATTATATGCTGCGTGGTGAACCTAGTGAAGAAATGTATAACTACGCTATTCAGACTATCACTGACGGTTCTGATAAAGAACCGCCTGTTATCCCTAATGGCGAACTGCATCAGGTTCCTACCATTAAGCCTAAGGATTTGGAGGATTTCCCGGTCAAAGTAACCAAAGATAACTATGCTGTTTTGAATCTGGGAAAGAAAATTGCAGACCAGCTTAGCGGTGTTTATTTCAAGCTTGCCTATATAGATGAAAAGGATAATATGGCAATTTTTCTAGGAGAAGATAATGACTTGAACAGTGATTGGAAAAAAGGTGTTTTTAAAGATAATTTCCGTGGTGTTTGGGGTAGTATTGACGGCTGTTTAGTCTATATGGAGTTGTCAGATGAAACTGATGATTATCAGATTTACGCTGTACCTATTTTACTTAATTCCGAGGAATATGTACTGTCAGTCAGCTATAATTACAAGAGTAAAGATTACAAGATTTTAGGTGCCAGAAAAGCGGTTGATAAAAACGGTAAGGCTGACAAGTTTTTACGAAAACTGAAAATCGGCGATGTGATTGAACCTACCCATTATGTTATAGCTGACCTTGAAAAAGATGATGATCCACAACCGATGCAACTTGAAAAACTGACCGTTACCGCTGATACCAAATTTGAAGAAACTGAGCTTGGTGATGGTAAATATATGTTTATGTTTGAAATGAAAGATATGCGTAATAACAGCTATGATTCTGAAGCTGTTATGTTCAGCGTAGAAAATGGAGAAATCGAAATCATCAAATAAGCTGCTTTAACTATCGTTTACAATATTTTTATCTATCATAGATACCTCCTGTGGTATTTTTGTGCAGACTGTAAGCCTGCATTATTATACTACAGGAGTTTTTTTATAGCTAAAACTTTTTATAACCTCACCGGCATAACCGGTGTCAAATACTTTTGACACCCACATCATATAAAAAAAGAGAAACCTGTTACAGTTTCTCTTTAATCTTTATATATTCCACTTATACAAGTTCAATAAGAACTTCCATAGCAGCATCTCCCTTACGAAGACCAATTTTAACTATTCTTGTATATCCGCCCTTACGGTCAACATACTTTGGTGCAATCTCATCAAAAAGCTTGTTTGAAAGATCAACAACCTTAGTATTTTTCTTTCTTCCGGCAGCCTTCTCAGGACGCTCTGTGATAGAATAAAGCACTCTATTCATCTGTACTCTTGCATTGTGACGAGTAGGAAGGTCTTTCTTAACCTCTTTATCTACTTCATCAAATACAGTCACTTTTTTACCATTTACAACTTCTTTTACATTCTTGCCATTAGCATCCTTACGGGCAACTTTTGACTTAACTGTAACTGTCTCAAAATTATCTTTTTCTTTAACAGCAAGTGTAATAAGCTTCTCAGCTATACGGCGAAGCTCCTTAGCACGAGCTTCTGTGGTAACAATCTTGCCATGATATAAAAGCTCTGTTACCTGACTTCTGAGTAAAGCCTTTCTCTGACTTGATGTTCTACCAAGCTTTCTATAGCCAGCCATTCCTATATCCTCCTAATTATTCATCGCCTTCATTAAGTGAAAGTCCAAGTGCCTTAATCTTAGCCTTAATCTCCTCAAGAGATTTATTTCCAAGATTTCTGACCTTCATCATATCCTCATGCGTTTTTCCAACTAATTCCTGAACCGTGTTGATACCTGATCTTTTAAGACAGTTAAATGCACGAACTGAAAGTTCAAGTTCATCTATACTCATCTCAAGTACCCTGCCTCTTTCATTGTCAGGCTTAGTTACCATAACATCCACTACTTTAGCATTTTCAGATAGGTCAATGAAAGAATTTAGATGCTCACTCATTACTCTGGCTGCAAGACTTACCGCCTCATCAGGTCCCATAGTACCATTGGTAAATACTTCCAAAGTGAGCTTATCATAATCTGTCATCTGTCCTACACGGGTATTTTCAATATTGATATTTACTCTTTCAACTGGTGTGTAGATTGAATCAATAGGAATAACATCTATCGCTAAATCATCACTCTTATTCTTATCAGCAGAAACATAGCCATGTCCACGACCAATATTAAGTTCCATATACAATCTGCAGTTATTCCCACCATTAAGAGTAGCTATCACCTGGTCAGGATTGGTAATTGTAATATCTGAATCCGCCTGAATATTTGCGGCAGTTACAACCCCCTCTCCTTCAAATTCAATGTATGCGGTCTTAGGATCATCAGTCTCGCTGTCATTTCTGATAGCAAGGCTCTTGATGTTCATAATAATTTCCGTAACATCTTCTTTTACTCCGGGTATGGAACTAAGTTCATGCTTAATTCCCTCTATTTTAACAGTTGTTACTGCAGCCCCCGGAAGTGATGAAAGCATAATTCTTCTGAGCGAATTCCCAAGAGTAGTTCCATAACCTCTCTCAAGTGGCTCAACTACGAAGCGCCCGTATTTCTTATCCTCAGAAATCTCTGCAATTTCAATATTCGGTATTTTAAAATCAAACATTTACCAGGCTCCTCCTTTAAGTGTGTTATTCGAATTAATTACTTAGAATACAACTCGACAATGAACACCTCATCTACAGGAACATCAATCTGATCTCTTGTCGGAATCTCCTTAACAATTGCAGTAAGATTCTCACGATCCATTTCAAGCCAAGCCGGAACAAGTCTTCCGTTTGTAGCTTCAAGGACATCTTTTACTCTCTGTATTGACTTCTTCTTTTCCTTGATTTCAATTTTGTCACCTACAGCTACATTATAAGAAGGGATATTTACCTGCTTACCGTTTACAAGTACCATTTTATGTCCAACCATCTGTCTTGCTTCTTTTCTTGTTCTTGCAAGACCGAGACGGAAAATAACATTATCAAGCCTTAACTCAAGGAGAATCATAAGGTTCTCACCCGTTGTACCATATTTAAGCTTTTTAGCCCTTGCAAAGTTATTACGGAAAGGTTTTTCCAATACGCCATAGATGAACTTAGCTTTCTGTTTCTCACGAAGCTGAGCACCATATTCACTTATTTTTCTTCTGCCGTTACCTGCAGTTCTCTTAGACTTCTTATCAAGTCCCATAACCATTGGTTCTATGCCGAGAGCCCTGCATCTCTTTAATACAGGCACCATATCTCTTGCCATTTATTTTTCCTCCTAAAATAATCTACCTGGAATTAAACTCTTCTACGCTTTGGCGGTCTACATCCGTTATGAGGTACCGGAGTAACATCCTTAATGCTTGTTACCTGAATTCCGCAAGCCTCTAAAGCACGAATAGCTGCTTCTCTGCCTGCACCGGGTCCTTTAACCATAACCTCAACAGATTTTAATCCATGAACAACAGCAGCCTTTGCTGCAGTCTCTGCTGCCATCTGAGCAGCGTAAGGGGTAGACTTTCTAGAGCCTCTGAAACCAAGTCCGCCTGCACTTGCCCATGAAAGAGCATTGCCTTCAGAATCTGTTAATGTAACTATTGTATTATTAAATGATGACTGAATGTGTGCCTGTCCGCGTTCGACATTCTTTTTCACACGCTTCTTTGTCACTTTTTTTGCTGCACCTTTTGCACTAGCCATGACCTAAGAATCCTCCTTTAATTATTTCTTCTTGTTTGCAATGGTCTTCTTTGGACCTTTTCTTGTCCTTGCGTTGTTCTTTGTGTTCTGTCCACGAACAGGAAGTCCCTTTCTATGACGAACACCTCTGTAACAACCGATCTCCTGAAGTCTCTTGATATTCATAGCTACTTCACGGCGAAGATCACCTTCAACCAGAACGGATTCTTCAATCACATCACGAATTTTTCCAACCTGTTCGTCAGAAAGATCCTTGCAACGAATGTCCGGATCAACAGCTGCCTTTGTTAAAATTTCATTAGATTTAGCTCTTCCTATACCATAGATATAAGTAAGGCCAATCTCTACACGCTTCTCTCTTGGTAAATCGACACCACTAATACGAGCCATTAGCGTTTAACCTCCGTTATTTTTTCAATTATTAGTAACAATATATGTGAAATTTGGTATCGGAATGATGATTTCCTCTACCCAGCCGCTTTAAACCGTACAACGAAATGATGAATTTCGAGGTGAAGAAAAATTTATCTTCATAATATAAGCATTTGCTTATAAATACGGTATCACAGATATGACCGGCTCACATTTCCGGTGATATCCATAACGCAGAAAGCAAGACCTCTAATTATTAATCTTAATCAGAATTATCCCTGTCTCTGCTTGTGTTTTGGGTTCTCACAGATGATTCTGATTGCACCCTTTCTCTTGATAACCTTGCACTTTTCGCAAATTGGCTTCACAGATGACCTAACTTTCATTTCGAAAACTCCTTTCTGAATAAAGTCCACTTTATATACTAACACAGAATAATGCTAGTTTCAAGAGGAAATTTTGAAATATTTTTTAAAAAAAATTTAAAAATATCAAATAAATTTTGAAATACAAAAGGGCTGTTTCACTAAGTAAAAGTACTGCAAGATACAGTAAATTTTTCATCAAATTATAACTGTATTTTGTGTATCTCATTCTTAATGCGACAGTCCCTTCTACATTTTTATTGAAAACAGAATATTTTTTTACTAAGCTTCAAATATATAAGCTCTAAAGCCTTCCATCTCAATTCCTGAGTTAAACTCTATCTTATCGCCTGTAATTAAATCTGTCAGGCTTCCACCTACACCCTCAAGGTTAAAATTAAGCCTTGCATTTCCACCATCTGCATTTATAGTAACCACAATGCGTTTTCCATCTTTTTCCCTTAAAAATGCACACTGCTTATTTGCTATCTGTAAAGTCTTAAAACTTCCGTACCAAAGTGCAGGAGCTTCATTATATATCTTAGTTAATTTAGTTATATATTCTGTAATTTCATTAAATTCAGGCTTTTCAAAAGCAGGCCTAAGTGCAGGGTCTCCTTCTTTTTTATCTGCCTTAAATCCCCATTCACTTCCATAGTAAATCATAGGTATGCCCGGCATTGTAAACATAAGAGCATAGGCAAGCGGAATATGCTTTTCCTCAGTAAGAATACTTGCAAGCCTTGATACATCATGGTTATCTACAAAGCTTAGAAGATGTTTGCCTCTGTATAAAGTCCAGTTTTCCTCACCAAACTGGCGGTTAAGAGAGTGCATTATTTCAAAAAGGTTTAAGCTGTTAAGACTTGAATAAATGCCCTTGTAGCACTCATAGTTTGTAGCAGAGTGACACATTTCATCATTCATAATCTGATTGTAATCTCCGCCTATCATCTCTCCGGCAAGGAAGAAATCAGGTTTCATCTGACTTGTTTCATATCTTAATCTCTTTAAGAAATCCCTGTCTACCATATAAGCCACATCAAGCCTAAGCCCATCTATATCAAATCCCTTTACCCAGCCTCTTACACTTTCTATAAGATAGTCTGTGACTGCATTGTTTCTGAGATTCAGCTTAACCAAGTCATAATGACCTTCCCAGCCTTCATACCACAGCCCGTCATTGTAGTTACTGTTTCCTCCAAAATTGATGTTAAACCAGTCCTTGTACTGAGAATTCTCTCTTTTTTCAAGTACATCCTTAAAACCGAAAAAACCTCTACCCACATGGTTAAATACTCCATCAAGAATTACCTTTATTCCTTCTTTGTGAAGTTCTTCACAGACTTTTTTGAATTCTTCATTAGTTCCAAGCCTTACATCTATTTTCCTGTAATCTCTTGTATTATAGCCATGTGTGTCTGATTCAAATACCGGTGAAAAGTATACTGCTCCTATGCCCATCTTTTTAAGATGAGGAATGAAATCAAGCACCTTCAATATTCTATGCTCTAGCCTTCCATCATTTTCAAAAGGTGCACCACAAAATCCCATCGGATAAAACTGATAAAACACTTTTTCATAAGCCCACATTTATAATTTCCTCCTGTAATGACAATATCCGTATATTATATCCCATTTTATCAGATTTTACCACCAATTCTTTTATTATTCGTCTTTTCTTTAGCCATAGCTACAGACGGATTGATTAAAATAGCTGCTAAAGGTGCTAATAAAAGTGCTTTTGTAAAAATTTTGTTTGACATAATTCTTTCCCCCTTTTGA
>CAUTOC010000011.1:0-62861 GCA_963539695.1 uncultured Catonella sp.
TCAACCGGCTAAAGTTGATAATTTTTACTGTTTTTAAGGATGTTCTTTCTCGCTAAGCTTCGAAAGAACGACTTAAATTCTAAATTCATACTGCGTCTTCGACTTGTATTCATTAAGAATTTAATGTCTAGGTTGTATAAGTATTACTACTCATACGCGTTCGTTTGAATTTTCAAGATTGTCTCACTATTTAATTATCAAAGTTCTCTGCCTCAAGAACCGCTTATTTACTATATCTCAAGTACTTTTAAGTTTTGGTCTCTTATGGGGCAACGGATAATATTTTAACACAGAACCAACATGTTTGTCAATAACTTTTTAAAAGTTTTTCAAATAAGTTTGATATTTTTTTAACAATTTCCTCTTAATGCCGCTTTTATCAATATTTCAGATATATTAGACTAAATTTTTAAGAGGGATCCTAACATATTATCAGAATCCCCCATCATTTTATCTTTTTTCTTCACTTACATATTGCTGAATAGCATCGCAGGCATACTGGGATGTGCCTTTTCCAAACTTATCTATATTTTTCGTAAACTCAGGATTTTTGGCATAGCCATAGCCAATACCTGAAAGTGCTTCAAGCGAACAGTCAAACGACCATTTACATAAATGCTTATGAAGTTTCCTTGCAAGTTCTACATTTTCTTTTGCTGTAGCTTCAATTCCATTTGATTTATTCTCTGCAAAAGCAAAGAAAATATTGTTGAAGCCGTCAACAACCTCTTTTTCATTATCTTTTTGCCTGTTTACCGACTCTTCTATAACTTCTTTACCATACTTATCCATTGCCTCTTTCTTGTACTTCTCATTGTCCTGATATGTAAATCCCTTAAATTTTTCTTCCATAGACATAATAGTCCTCCCTTCTTTTTCTCTGATTGTTTTTTCCAATGTGTCTATAAGCGTCAGAAGTCTATCTTTTTCATTCTTCATTAAAATAAGCTGATTTCTTAGATGAGGAAGACATTCTTTTTCTCCTGTTATCATCAATTCTTTAATCTGTTTTAGCGGGAAATTCAGATATTTGTAAAACAGTATTGTCTGTAAAGTCTGCAAATCTTCTTCACTATAATATCTGTAGCCATTCTCATGCTTTACCGGAGATAATAGTCCAATCTCATCATAATGATGTAAAGCGCGCACCGATACACCACTGATTTCACTTACTTTTTTGATTAAATACATTTATGTTTCCTCCTGACAAATCAGAGTATATACTATTACGTTACGTTATGGTCAATAGGTTTTTGAAAAAATAATTAAGAAACGATTAGCATTTTACTACTTATCGTTTCTTAATTTAACCAATATCTAATTTATTTTTTTAATTAACAAGTCCGGATTTATCCGTTTCTATTTAAAACGAAAAACATATCTTACAGCCATTAGTGCTTTGCCACCGATTTTTTCTTCCATATAATCCTCACAAACTTCAAATCTCAACAATAAACTCCGTTGCCATCATAATTCTAGGTTTTAAAATTCCTGATTCAATAAAATCTCTATCTCCTGTCAGCAATATATCTGCTCCAGCACTAATAGCAGCCCTAAGAATCGGGTGATCATTCATATCTCGTATTTTTACTTCAAGATCATATTCTTCCTCCGGAATAGCTATCACTTCAAGTGTCAATAACGCTAAAGATAAGAAACTTTCTAATGCTTGTATTTTGTTTTGAAATTTTCTATTAAAAATACGACGCATTTCATCAATATTCTGTTCACAAACAATTCCATGATTCGGGTAACTGACCGCCTTTACAAACGCTTTATATGGAATACCGGTATTACTAAGTGCCGCTGAAATTAATATATTAGTATCAATAAGAACTTTCATCAATCCACACTTTCTATACATATTTCTTTCACCATATCCATAATCGCATCATCAGAAGTAAGATTTACCTTTTCAGCTTCTCCTTCCATTTGCATCTGTAGTATCTGCATAGCGTATACGGCAGAATTAATAAGTCTTACATTCCCATTTTCTACAACAAAAGTTATTCTATCTCCACAGGATACACCAAGTATTTCTCTAATATATTTCGGAATTGTAACTTGTCCCTTAGACATAACCTTTGCATTATCAATAAATGTATTAGTTATCATTATCATTTTCTCCTTTTTTATAATATGAGTAGGGAATTCCCTACTTATATTATATGCCATTCAATCAAATTATTCAATATTTTCAATTAGCACATGACGCTAAAACAAATTAAACTCTCCACACTCTCTATACCTACTTCTAACTCTTTCCTTACTTCTTCCCCAAAAACACAGCACTGCTTCCCTGAACCTCAACCTCACTTTTTAATATTTCATCACAAGCTCCCTTTCCAAAGCTGTCCGAATCAAGCAATAGCTTATATTCTCCTTCAGGAAGCTTTACCTTAACTGCCTCATCATTTGCATTAAATATAATTACAGCTTCCTTATATAAAGGTTCTGCAGTTCCTATTGTCTTATTAACAACCTTAACACCTAATAACCCTTTCTCCTTTATAAAAGTTTCTATATTTTTGCCGGCATCAGAATCTTTATCACAAAGTCCTGTAAGCTCTTTACGCAGCTTAATCAGAGCCTTGTAATACTCTACTATAGTCTTGTTTTCTTCATTAAGCTTCCAGTCAAGCCTGTTTAGCTCTATCGGCATATTAAAGGTATTATGCTCACCGTTTTTAGTTCTTAAAAACTCCTCGCCCGAATAAATAAATATTCTCCCCTGGCAGCTCATATAAATGGCTGCTGCAAGCTTATACTGTTTAAGCCTTTTTGCCACATCCTTAGTTGTAATGCTTAGTTTATCCCAAAGAGTGTGGTTATCATGACAGGAAACATAGCTGATTATATGTTTCGGTGATACCCCGAATGAAGCCAGCCCTTTCTCTATATTATCTATAAAATCAACATCTCCATTTACAAAACCCGCTTCATTTTCATAAAATACATGACCTTTTATGGAATCCCTTATATCATCCGAGAAAATTCCTATGTACTCGTCAAGCTTTTCAATATTCTTTTTGTATGAGCCTTCTGCTCCCTTTTCTATATAAGAATCTTCCGCAGACCAAGGCTCACCGTAAATAAGCTTTTCTCCACGACCATATTTCTCATCTAGGGCTTTCTGAATCTTATTCATTACATCTACTGTAAGCAGTCCCATCAAATCAAAACGAAAACCGTCTATATGGTATTCTTCTGCCCAATAAAGTACTGAATCAATGATATATTTTTCTGTCATAGGCATTTCAGAAGCTATATCATTGCCACAGGCTGAACCATCCGATATGTCACCTTTTTCATCTATTCTATAGTGGTAGTATGGCATAGTCTTTTGTAAACTTGTATTCAAATCAAAAGTATGATTGTAGACTACATCCATAATAACTCTAAAGCCTTTTTTATGAAGAGCCTGAATCATTTCCTTAAACTCAATAATACGCACTTCTCCGTTAGCTGCATCTGTAGAATATGAACCATCTGGTATATTGTAATTAAGCGGGTCATATCCCCAGTTAAACTGTGCCCCTGTTCCGTCTTCATTAACCGAAGCATAGTCATAAACAGGCATAAGCTGAATATGATTAACGCCAAGTTCCCTTATATAATTTAGACCGGTAGGGATTTTACCCTCGTTTCGTAAACTTGTGTTATCCACTGTAAATGCTTTATATTTTCCTCTAACATTTTCAGGAAATCCGCCTTCTTCGGCATAGGAAAATTCTTTAACATGGAGCTCATAGATTATATCTTCCGCTTCTCTTTCGGGTGCTTTATCATTTTCCCATCCCTTAGGATTTGTCTCATTTAAGTCAATAACCATGCTTCTTACACCATTAAGTCCACAAGCTTTCGCATAAGGGTCGGAAGATATGCTCTCTTTTCCTCCTATAACAAGTACATAGTCATAATATTTTCCGTTTAATTTCTTATCTGTTTTATATTCCCATACTCCCTTCACTTTTTTCTCCATAGGAAATATAGCCTCTGCCTCACCTTCAGTACCATTTTCAAAAAGTCTTAAATCTACTTTATCTGCAACAGGTGACCAAAGCTTAAACACAGTTCCCGCTTCACTTAAATCTACTCCAAGTTCACCCTTATAATTATATTTATCTTCAAACTCTTTAGTTAAATAATAGTCCTTTAATTCTCTGGCTCTTTTTTTCATAATCTGTTAAAAGTCCTTTCTTTATGGCTTTTCTATTAAAATCGTGCTTGATTATATCATGGTATTTAAAAAAATACTATGCAAACCTAAATAAATTGTGTAAAATATAGTTATCTACAAATAACTATAGGAAGGATATATTGTGCACAATCAATTTTTTGTTTTGAAAAAACTTTTAGTAAACGGATTAACTTTATCAAGGATTCCGATTTCAATATTATTTAATTTCAGTTTATTTTATGAAAAAAATAAACTTTTTATTTGCAGTCTACTATTTTTAATTATAGCTCTAACAGATATTTTGGATGGAAAACTTGCACGCCATTATAAGGTAACCAGTAAGTTCGGTGCTTTGCTTGATGCAGGAACGGATTTCTTCTTTATATTTAGTGCAAGCTTCCTTTTATACACACAAATGCTGCTACCTATAGGGTTAATTATATTAATAGTAGTTAAGTTTGCAGAGTTTTGTTTTACTTCCTATCTTATTAATAAAAAATTAAATCTAAATAAGACTTTGTTTTTTGATAAAATAGGACGCTTTGTTGCAGTTATATTATATTTGTTGCCATTGTTTGCACTCATATTGCACACTTACTTACACCGAAACATCTCAAACTTAATTATTTTTTATATTGTATTATTAATTGCGGGACTGTCGGCAGTTTCTATTTATCGTAGAACACTAAAACTTATACATGTCAATGCAGACGGCTAAAAGTATATGTTTCTCTATTGAAGCCTCTGAATGCTTATGCTATAATTCATAGCAATAATCAAAAACAGTCAGGAGAGTATATGCGAAAAATATTATTGGTAATTGATATGCAAAACGACTTCATAGACGGCTCACTTGGAACTAATGAGGCTGTAAAAATAGTAGATAATGTAATTAATAAAATTAAAAAATATCCGTCTGAAAATATATTTGCTACTAAAGATACACATGAAACTGACTATCTTGCTACACAAGAAGGAAAGTATCTTCCTGTTGAACACTGTATTCGCGGTACAAATGGTTGGAATATAAATGATAATATACAAAATCTCATACCTGCAACCCAAATTTTTGAAAAAGGAACTTTCGGCTCGGTAACTTTGGCTGAGAAACTTAAAGAAATTGCAGATAAAGAAGATGTTGAAGTAGAAGTTGTAGGAATTTGTACCGATATTTGTGTAATCTCAAATGTACTTCTTATCAAAGCTTATTTACCTGAGATAAATATAACTGTTGACTCTTCTTGCTGTGCAGGTGTAACTCCTGCTAAACATGATGCTGCCCTAGAGACTATGAGGTCTTGTCAGATTAATGTTTTATAATTATCTGATAATTTTATGTATTATTTACAATTTGTCCTAAATTATATAAAATACAATTTTTACTTGAAAATTTTCTTTTACAGTGCTATACTATCATGGCAGTTGATAATCCTCAATAGCTCAATGGTAGAGCGCACGGCTGTTAACCGTGATGTTGTAGGTTCGAGCCCTACTTGGGGAGTTTATATTAATATCAAAAAGCAGTTTAATAAGGCGACATAGCCAAGCGGTAAGGCGTGGGTCTGCAACACCCTGATCACCGGTTCAAATCCGGTTGTCGCCTCTAGTTAAAAGGTTCTCTTTTATAGAGAGCCTTTTTTATGTGCTTAAAAATCCCTGCGAAATCTCTTATATATAAAAACTCTTCAACAACTGTATGCTGTGAGATGTTATTTGTACCAAACTGCATACACTAAGAATACTGTGCAGCGAAATTCTTTCCGATTTCTTTCTCACTATATTTTTTTAATAATCAATAAAAATGCACCTCCCAAAGCATATTTTGCTTTACGGAAGTGCATTTATTATATTAAACAACTATAAATTTATTTACAATAATATATACTTAGCTATAAACAATACTGCAAGTACATACATAAGTGGTGTAATCTTCTTACCTCTTCCTCCAAGAAGATGGAGTACAACATAGGAGATAATACCAAATCCGATACCTTCTGAAATAGAGTAGGTAAAAGGCATTGCGAAAATACAGATATATGCCGGTACTGCCTCAAGTAAATCTGAGTTCCAATCAATCTTAGTTACCTGCTGAAGCATAAGAAAACCTACCACTATAAGTGCAGGGGCTGTTGCAAATGCAGGTATTGCAAGGAATACAGGTGCAAAGAAAAGTGATACGAGGAAGAGAAGTCCTGACACTATAGATGTAAAACCTGTTCTTCCGCCTTCTGAAATACCTGATGAAGATTCTACAAATGTAGTAATTGTAGAAGTTCCAAGCAATGCACCAATCATTGTTCCTACCGAGTCTGCAAGTAAGGCACCTTTTATACCTTTAAGTTCACCTTTTTCATCAAGCATATTCGCCTTAGATGCACAACCTATAAGCGTTCCGAGTGTGTCGAATACATCCACGAAAAGGAAGGCAAACATAACCACAAAGAAATCTGCCGTCTTTATAAATGAAAAATCAAGCTGTCCAAAAGTAGGGGCAAGCGAAGCGGGAGTATCAAATATTTTAGCCGGAAACAGACTATAGTATCCCGCATCAGGATTGGGTACATAAATACCTACAGCCTGAAGAATCATACCCACTATCCAAAGTGCTACCATTCCAATAAGAATTGAACCTTTTACATTCTTAAATAAAAGATAGGTCATAAGAAGAATTCCACAAAGTGCAAGGATAACAGAAATTCCTGCTGAATTAAAAGTACCGTCCGCTATTGAGCCTTTGAATGAAAAAAGACTTACAAGAGTTGCACCGTCAACTACTATTTTAGAATTCTGAAGTCCTATAAAACATATAAACAAACCGATACCTACCGATACAGCCACTTTAAGTGTACCGGGTATAGCATTGAATATTGCTTCACGCACATTTGTAACTGAAAGCACTATAAAAACCAAACCTTCTACAAACACTGCCGTTAATGCCTGCTGCCAACTATATCCCATGCCTATTACTACTGAATATGCAAAATATGCGTTTAACCCCATTCCTGCTGAAAGAACAAAAGGAAGGTTGGCAAATAATGCCATACAAAATGATGCAACAGCTGATGCAAGTGCTGTAGCTGTAAATACAGCCCCCTGTTCCATTCCTGTTTTTCCAAGTATACTTGGATTTACGGCAAGAATATATGCCATTGTCATAAAGGTTGTAACACCTGCCATAGCTTCAACCTTTACATTTGTACCTCTTTCTTTCATTTTAAAAAACTGTTCCATCATAGCCTCCTTGTTTGGTTTAATACGAATATGGGCTGGTAGTTTGGCAATTAAAACAGACACCATATTCAAATAATAAGACAGACTATAATATAGCATAATAAAAAGGGGGATTCCACCCCTTTTATTATAGCTTTTTCTAATGATATTTATTCAAATTAATTCTTATTGTAGTTTTAATACTATCATTCCTCATACATTATAAAGGTAGGAGCGTAACTTTTCAAACAACATTCAACCCTTACAACCCCCATCAAACCAGTCCCACAATATCCTCGCACTTCTCGGCTATATGAGTAGCTCCGTACTTCTCAAACTCTTCCCTATTCCCATAACCATACATCACAGCAATAGAATCTACCCCATGCTTATTGGCAGCTTCTATATCAAACTTTCTGTCACCTATCATAACCGCACTCTTCGGATCGGTTATTCCGTTCTTCTCAAAAGCCCGTCTGATCATTACATCCTTGTGTACTGTCTTTTCTTCGTGTGTAGGTCCTGTGAGGTTTACAAAATATTTATCAATTCCATGCTTTTCAATTATTTTCTCTGCTATCGGAGCAGGCTTTGAAGTAACTACCATAAGTGTATGACCTTTACCTTTAAGCTTTTCAAGCATTTCTACAACACCCTCATACATCGGTGCGAGCAAATAACCTGCTGATTCATAATGCTCCCTGTAAATATCAATCGCCTTGTCAGCTTCCTCAGGATTCATTCCACATAAATCTGTAAATGAATCAAAGAGCGGAGGCCCTATGAACTTCATAAATTCATTATTAGCAAGCATCTTCCAACCCATTTTATTTAGTGCATGCTTTGCTGAAGCTACAATACCTTCTCCTGATTCAACAAGAGTTCCGTCTAAATCAAACATTAAATATTTATACATTTTTTCTCCTTTTAAGTGGTATTTCATTACCATTTTCATCAACTACTTTTACATTTTCAAGCTGACTTCTTATATTACCTCTTATTGCAGCAATATAATCTTCTCTAAGTTTCTTCTGCTCTGCCTTTTCTTCATCTGTCAGCCCTTCTGCCTTAGACTTGTGATAAAGTTCATTTATTCTTTTAATATCTGCTTCAGTTATTCCCATTTTTACTCCTTAAAAATTGTTCTATGTATACCAGTAATACCGCTATATCTGAAGGAGATACCCCGGATATACGGCTCGCCTGCCCTACAGAAAGCGGTCTTATATCAGAGAGTTTCTGTCTTGCCTCTTTTCTTATATTGTCTATATTTTCATAATCTATGCCTTCAGGTATCAGCCTGTTTTCCATTTTCTTAAACTTTTCTACCTGTCTGTATTCACGCTCGATATAGCCTTCGTATTTAATATTGATGTTTACCTGCTCACCTACAGCTGTAGAAAGCTTTGGTCTCTCACTATCAATAGCAGCCAAAAGTTCATAATTAAGTTCCGGACGCTTTATAAGGTCTGCAAGAGTTACTGCTCCAAGCAGGGCTGTACTTCCATTTTTGACAAGAAAATCGTTTACTTCTTTCCTGCCGCCAATAGTCTTTGATTTCAAGCGTTTTATTTCAGCCTCTATATAAGCTTCCTTTTTAAGCAAAGCCTCATATCTTTCTTTTGAAATAAGCCCTATCTCATAGCCTATTTTAGTAAGCCTTAAATCTGCATTGTCCTGTCTTAAAAGCAATCTGTACTCTGCCCTTGAAGTCATCATTCTATAAGGCTCTTTTGTATGCTTTGTTACCAAATCATCTATAAGTACGCCTATGTAAGCATCAGAACGCTTGAGTATAAGCGGTTCTTTGTTATCAATAAGCCTTACTGCATTTATTCCTGATATAAGCCCTTGTGCCGCCGCCTCTTCATATCCTGAACTCCCGTTAAACTGTCCTGCCGCAAAAAGTCCGGAAGCCACCTTAAATTCAAGACTTTCTTTAAGTGTAGTAGCATCTATACAGTCATACTCTATCGCATAAGCATTTCTTACTATATGCACATTTTCAAGTCCCGGAATTGTCCCATACATTGCCACCTGTACATCCTCCGGCATGGAAGAACTCATTCCGTCCACATACATTTCATTGGTGTATTCTCCCTCAGGCTCCACAAATATTTGGTGTCTGTCTTTGTCTGCAAACCTCATCACCTTATCCTCTATAGACGGACAATACCTTGGTCCTACACCTTCTATAACTCCGCCATAAAGCGGTGAACGGTCAATATTTTCCCTTATAATCTTGTGAGTTTCTTCATTGGTATATGTAAGATAGCAGGGAATCTGCTTCCTTCCTATATCTTTATTTTCATTTAAAAATGAAAATGGAACTACTTTTTCATCTCCATTTTGTACTTCCATTTTAGAAAAATTTATTGTCCTCTTATCTACTCTTGCAGGAGTTCCTGTTTTAAATCTTCTTAGCCTAATTCCAATACTGATGAGAGAATCTGTTAAATGTGTAGAAGCGGAAAGTCCGTTAGGACCTGTATACTCACTTACATCCCCGTAAATACAGCGGGCTTTAAGGTAAGTTCCTGTGCAGAGAATGACAGCCCTTGCAGTATAAACCGAACCTGAGTATGTCTTAATCCCTGTTACCTTACCGTCTTCTACTAATATTTCTGCAACTTCCGCCTGCTTAATGGTAAGGTTTTCCGTATTTTCAAGTACTTTACGCATTTCTAAGGAATAGGTCTGTTTATCCGCCTGTGCTCTAAGACTGTGTACTGCAGGGCCTTTAGACTTATTTAACATCTTTGACTGGATATAGGTCTTGTCTATGTTCCTTCCCATTTCACCGCCAAGTGCATCTATTTCCCTTACAAGATGTCCTTTAGATGTTCCTCCTATATTAGGATTGCAGGGCATAAGGGCTATGCTGTCCACACTTACGGTAAATATAAGCACCTTCTTGCCTAATCTTGCCGCAGCAAGTGCAGCCTCACAGCCTGCATGCCCTGCTCCTATTACTATTACTTCAAAATCTTCACAAATCATATTTTCCTCAAATCTATTATTAAAATAAATCAGAGTGAGTTCCTGTCCTAAATAGGAAAAGTTCCACTTCTGATTTGTCTATTCGATAAATCAACAACCAGTCAGGCTCAATATGGCATTCCCTAAAGCCCTTGTATTCTCCCAAAAGATTATGATCGTTATATTTTTTGTCTAATGTAGACTGCTCTGCAAGCTTATCAACTACCTCCTTTAGCTTATCAATATCAAACCCACGCTTACTTGCCAACTTTAAGTCTTTTTTGAACTGGTTTGAAACAACTATATTAAGCCTCATTTAATACCTCTTCAATTACATCATCAAAGTTTTCATAGCGTTTATATTTAGTCTTATCCTGCATTTTTATATACTCTTCAAGTGCAGCTCTGGTTTCTGCATTTGGTTTCACTCTTTTTATTTCAAAAGGAATACCTTCATAGCTTACTGCACTTTTAAGAAACATCGTAATAGCAGATGACATATTCAATCCAAGTTCATTAAACAGCTTTTCGGCATCTTTTTTTAATGAAGCATCAACACGAACATTAATATTCATAGTAGCCATACATTAAATCTCCTTTCCAATATTCACTATTATTATACATAATATTTGCAAACATTGTCAACACCATGCAAAACTATTGCAACATAAAAGGACTAAGTCAAAGCCCCAATTTTCATCAGATAACTTTTACTCAGTCCTTATTATTCTAATAAATTACTTCAAATATGAAAAAGTTTTAAGCATATACCGCTTTGCGGGTGTCACCCTTAATCATCCTGTAAACTATGTAGCACATAGGAAGTATCATAGCCAAGGAAACGCCATTTACTATAGTTACTCCTATCCCTGCCGGAACAAAGTCCTGTAACAATCCCATAAAATTATTTGCTATATGTAGCATTATAGGGAAAAGTAAATTTCTTTTTTTCTCATAAACTATACCGGCTATAATTCCCATAATAGTAGCATATACAATAGCAACCGGATTCCTATGATATGCACCGAAGATTACTGCTGAAATCAGTACCGATACCCACCACGCAGGAAATACTTTTCTAAAAGAGCCAAGTACCACTCCTCTAAATATAACTTCCTCCACGATAGGAGCTGCAATTACTGCACTTAGAAGCACTCCATGTAAACTTCCGCCGCCAATCATAGCATTTCCTTCTTTCATTGCGGCAATCTGTGCCTGAAACTCAGGTATCTTTCCTGCAATCATAAGCCAAATAAATGAAATTCCTGAAACTCCGATACCTGTCAGAAGGCTGAATCCTGTATCTTTTAGATTAAGCTTCGTTCTTGATTCATCGTCATTTCTTTTTACTAACAACTTATATATGACAAAGAATATAATCAACTGTATTAAAGCTATAAGAATGTCTGAAAGATACATAAATTCAATGAATTGTATCATAGGTATTTCTAAAATTCCTAAAAACAGTTCAAATACTAACATATTCAGATACTTTGTTAGATAATAGTACGCTGTGATTGAAAGTATCGGCAATATTATAAACCGAATTTTATACCACAAATCTACATTTTTTTTAGTCATGTTTTGCCTCTAAATTATTTTTTCTTTAATTCTGCGATTTTCTTCTCAATTTCATCAATCTTTACAAGGCCTTCAGTAATAGTCTTAATCTCATCCTCTGTAAAATCAGCCTTTGATGCCTCTAACTGCTCTTTTAAGAATTCTGCATAAGGTTTTTCAGCATTTTCTTCCGCCTTATCCTTCTTGATTTTTGAGAATAATTTATTCCAAGTATCCTGATTCTCTGCAAAAATCTTATTCTCTTCTTCATAAAGAGGCATTGTAGGGTCATCAGCTGCTGCTGATTTATCTGATGTAACTGAAGATGTTACGCCGTTTCCTGCCTTTATTTCTTCAATTATCTTAAAGATTTCTTCCTGTCTCTTTTCATCTTCAATAGCACCTACGATAGGATCTCCAACTATATTACCGCTTTTATCAACAATAACTGTAGTTGGGAAACTGAATATCTTTCTAACATACTCGTGGTCGTTAGGAAGAATAAGGTTTCTATAGCTTGCTCCCTGCTTTGAAAGAATATCCTTTGCTTCTGCAAGTCCTGCCTCATCACTTGCCGTACCTGCATTTATACCTATAAGCTCTGCACCCTTTTCTTTGAGTTTCTTATTAAACTCCTCAAGTGCAGGCATCTCATTTACACAAGCTGAGCAGCCATTAAACCAAAAGTTAACTATTGTCGCTTCATTTTTGCCAAATAAACTTTCATCAACATCATTTCCGTCAAAATCTTTACCCTTAAAGCTTGGGAACTTCTCTCCTGCAGCCTTATTGCTACCTGTCATACTTCCTGTCATAGCCTTACTTCCACTTGCCATACTCCCTGTACTTCCTTTACTTCCACAAGCTGTAATTGATGCTGCAAGCATAGCTGTTACTACAAATACAGGTAAAATTCTCTTAATTGTCATTTTTGTTTTCATTGTTTTCTCTCCTTAATTTACACTTTTTGTTGTTTTATTCTTGTTAAGCTCACTAGCTTTCTCAAGCAAACTCATTTTTTCAGGTCCCCAGCTTACGCTGATTGCCTTTGTAGGACAGACCTTCACACATTCTCCACAACGGATACATTCCATATGTGCAGTATTTTTTGTAATGTCCACTTCCATCTTACAGGTTCTTGCACATCTTCCACAAGAGATACAAGTATTTTCATCAACCTTGTAATGAAGGAGTGAAAACTTATTAAATAAGGCATACAAAGCACCAAGTGGACAAATCCATTTACAAAATGGTCTATAAATTAAAATACTTAATATTATAATGGTAAGCAGTATACAGAATTTCCAAGTAAATAGTTTACCAAGTGTTGCCCTGATAGCCGGATTGGCAATTGAAAGTGGTATTCCTCCTTCCAATATTCCCTGCGGACAAACATATTTACAGAAGTACGGTGATGCAAGCCCTGCTTTATTCGCCGCAAAAGTCGGCAAAATAATTACTGCAACCAATAAAATTATATACTTCGTATATGTTAGAAATTTAAGTTTTGTAGTTCTAAATTTCTTGCTAGGAATCTTATGCAGCATATCCTGAAACCAACCGAACGGGCAGAGGAAACCACAAATAAATCTTGCAAACACTACACCGAATAAAATTATTATTCCGCTTACATAGTATGCAAGGCTAAAATCCCTTGAACCGACTACCGCCTGAAAAGAACCGATAGGACAGGCTCCTGTTGCTCCCGGACAAGAATAACAGTTAAGTCCCGGTACACAGGCTATTTTTCCCTTACCCTGATACAAGGTTCCCTTAAAAAAGTTCGGGAGATGGATATTGGTTAATAGTGTTGCTATCATCTGAACCATAGTCCTGCTTTTAAGAAAATCCTTAAATGAGCCCTTTTTCTTTTTCTTTACTACCTTTTTTTCCACTGTATTCACCCTTTTCTTCTTATCCTATTCCTACACACTCTAAACACAAGTTCATTGCTTTCGTAAATACGGTTTTAGCTTCTCCACGATATGCCCCAATACCTATGAAGGCAATCGATACAGCAAGTAATACCACTTGTACCGCAAGCTTCTGCTTGGTGGATTTGAATTTTATCTTATCCATTTATATACCTCCTTGTTTTATCACTTGTCTTACTGACGAAACAAATTATAGCATAACCGATGTAAAGTTTTTGTTAAGAAAAAAAGTTTTTTTATTTTTTTTATAAATATTTTGAAAATCGTTGACAAAAAAGTGGCTGTTTAGTATCATTATATCGTAATAAAAGCCTTATTTATTAAGGATGTGTTACATAAATTTAGAAAAAGCCTTATTCATTAAGGACATTGTAGGCATATCATTTGATATGCCTAATTTTATTTTTGAGAGATAAATATATGGCATACAATATTTAATAAATCAATTTATAAAGGAAGTATTAAAATGAGAATATTAGTAGTTGAAGATGAACAGGAACTTTGTGAATCCATTGCAAAAGGCTTACGCCTTGACGGGTATGAAGTAGATACCTGCTTTGACGGTGAAGAGGCATGGGAAATCATCTCTGTTGAAAGCTATGATCTTATAATCTTGGACTTAAACCTTCCAAAGCTTGACGGAATGGAAGTACTTAAAAATATAAGAGCAGAGGATAACGAAACAAGTGTACTTATTCTTTCTGCAAGAGGCGGACTCCAAGATAAGATAGACGGACTTGATGGCGGAGCCAACGATTACCTTTGTAAACCTTTTCATTTTGAAGAACTTGAAGCCAGAGTACGCAGCCTCACAAGAAGGCGTGTAGTTCAAAATAATCTTGTACTTGAATGCGGTGAACTTTCATTAAATACTAAAGCCCGCACAGTAACGGCTAAAGGAGAAGAACTTTCACTTACCAGAAAAGAACTTGCTATTTTAGAATATCTAATCCTTCACAGAGAACACCCTGTAAGCCAGGAGGAACTTATCGGACATGTATGGGATGGAAGCGTAGACAGTTTTAGTAACTCAATTCGTGTGCATATCTCGGCTCTTCGCAAAAAATTAAGAACAGCCCTCGGCTATGATCCTATTACAAATCGTGTCGGACAGGGTTATATTATAGGAGGAGATACTGAATGAAAAAAGGACTGTCACTCCAGTGGAAACTAACATTAATGACTGCATTTATAGTTGTCGCCGCCTGCCTATCTATAAGTTACTTTATAAGTAATTCAGCGGCACTTTATATGAATGAAATAGGCAATTCCGCAATAGCAATTCTTCCCGGCGGAAATTTTTCAGAGGACAATACCGGTGACATTGAGGTACATCTTGACCCAAAAGCCATTCTTTCAGACATGGTTAAAAGTACACAAATTGAGTTTTGGGCAAAAAGTCTGCTTATAACATTAATCATTACATTAATAGGAAGTTCACTTATGTATTTCATAGTAGGCTATGCCTTACGCCCGCTTGAGCATTTTACAAAACAGATAGAGGATATACAGGCAAAAAACCTTCAGCAATCTGTACTGCCACGAAGTAAATCTGTTGAAATTGTAAGGCTTACATCTGCATTTAACAGGCTGTTAAAAAGACTAGGCGATACCTTCCTTGCCCAAAGGCAGTTTTCAGCGAGTGCCGCCCATGAACTCAGAACCCCGCTTGCAGTCATGCGTACCAAATTTGAGGTATTTGATAAAAACAAAAATCCCGATATATTTGAATACAAAGAAACTATAAATATGGCTAGAACACAGATTGACCGCCTCTCACATGTAATAAACATTCTCCTTGAAATGACAGAACTGCAATCAGCAGAAAAAAATGACAATATATCGCTTTCAGAGTTGGTTGAGGAAGTTATCTGTGACTTGATTGCAGTTGGTGAAAAGAAAATGGTAAAACTGATTCAGGAAGAAGGAAATGCTGAAATTATAGGAAGTGATGCTCTTGTATACAGGGCTATATATAATCTTATAGAAAATGCTATCAAGTATAATAAAGAGGGTGGTAAGGTTTCCGTTTCTATAAAAGAAAATAACGAAACTGCAAAAGTAATTATTTCAGATACCGGTCCCGGCATAGCTAAAGAGGACCGGGATAAAATATTTGAGCCGTTTTTCAGAGTAGATAAATCACGCAGCCGCTCTATGGGTGGAGCAGGACTCGGACTTGCTCTGGTAAAAGAAATTGCAATCCAACATTGTGGTGATGTAAGAGTAACTGAAAGCTCAGAAAATGGAACTAAAATAGAACTTTCCCTACATAAAAGTTAACTTTGATAAATATATCACAATAAAAAATAATGCTCCGAATGATAAAATTTCTGAACTCACTCAAATATTTATCATTCGGAGCTGTTTCTATTTATAACTTAAATTTAGCTACTTCTTCCTGAAGTTCCACAGCCACATTAGCAAGATTCTCACTTGCACCTGAAATCTCCGCCATTGACTGTACCTGAGTTGCAACTGCCGCCGCCGCTTCCTCAGTAGTAGCTGCATTATCCTCGGCAACGGAAGAAAGATTCTCTATAGCTCTAACTATAGCTCCATTCTTTTCTTCAATTTCCTTTGAAGCCCTATCAAGAGTCCTCACTATAACTTGGCTCTTCTCAATAGCATCTGAAATCTGTTCAAACTTATCTCCGGTTTCATCCATTTTCTCATCTTGGCTGTTCATAAGTCCTGCAACTCCGTTCATAGTATTTACAGCCTTTTCTACATCTGCTTTAAGAATATCAATATCCTTTCTTATATCCTCTGTAAAACCGGCAGACTGTTCAGCAAGTTTTCTGATTTCCTCCGCCACAACTGCAAAGCCTCTGCCCTGCTCACCGGCACGTGCCGCTTCTATGGCTGCATTAAGTGCAAGCAGATTGGTTTGGTCTGAAATAGACTGTATCATCTCACGAGCTGCTGAAATTCTTTCAGCACTTTCATTAGTTTTTATTATAATCTCATGCACTTCACCGGCTGCCTTATTGTTAAGTTCAGAAGCTTTAACCAGTTCTTTAAGACTTTCATCACCTTCATTTTTCTTATTCATAATAAAATCCATAGAAGATGATAACTCATTAAGTGTTGCAAGCATTTCTCCTAAAAGCCTGTTTGACTCCTCAGCACTTACTACCGCTCCCTGTGCATCCTGTGCCTGAGAAGTAGCACCCTCTGCAATATTAGTTACCGCACTTCCGACCTCTCCCGCCATATCAGCAGTGGACTGAGCTGTTGCTGTAAGTTCCTCGGCTGTTGCCGCAGTATTCTGTGCATTAGTATTTATACTCTGAACAATGGCAACAAGATTAGATACCATTTTATTCAATGCTCTTATTATATTGCCAATCTCGCCTTTTTCAGAGATAAATCTTTCAGATTCTTCTCTTTCCTCTTCAAGCTCAAGATTATACTCAGACATCTTAACTATGATTTTTTCTACAAGTGCCAATGGATTTATTACCTTTTTAATGAGTAACATAAACACGATTACTCCTATAAGTATAGTAGTAAGCAAGCTCACCACTATGTTTATCACCATTGTTATGTTTGCTTCTTTATGTGCATAACTGACCGAAGTAACGGATGCAAATGCCCACTTTGTATCTGTACCTATAGTATCAACAGACACAAGAACTACATAAGTTTTCTTTCCTGTGGAACTGTCATTAATTGTAACAACATTTTCCTGTGAATTCTGTGCTGCACTGAGATACTGTGAAATATCCGCCAATCCTTCACGCACATTTTTCATCATAAAATCTTTATTGGCAGAGTTAGCCACAAACAAGCCTGTATCTGTAAGAAGTACCTTATAATTCTCTGCATGGTTTCCTTCAAGGCTCTCAAGCTCGCTCTGAATATCATCAAGTGCAACATCTATAATAACAACTCCAACTACTTTACCTCCATTTAATACAGGGTAGGCAAAGGTAGTTGCAAGTTGGTTAGTTACAGAATCATGATAAGGATCAAGAAAAATAGTCTTTCCTTCTGCAAGAGTTCTCTTATACCATTCTCTATCTGTATCGTTTACAAGATCCAAACTCATATTGCTTCTATCTCCGTAAACATAGGCTGTGAATCTGCCCATATCCTTTAAATCATCCTTGCCGTCAAAAGCATTCGGTTCAAAATAAACACCTATTCCATAAAGATAATGATTTGATTTATACATCTGTTTTATATTACCAATGATAGACTGCCTGTTTCTTTCACAAGAAACTCCACCGTCCATTATGCTCTGTAATACAGCCTGCAAATCACTTCCTGTCTGATAAGCCGCCGCAAATCTAAGTTCAAGTCCCTTTGCCAATCTTCTAGTTTCTTCCAGTTTATTTTTTTCATTACTTTCAGTAGCGATATTATAGTTATAAATAACATCCGCTGTAGTTTTTATACCCAATATTGATAATAATACAACTGCTATTATTATTCCTACACGCAATCCTATACTATGTGTAACTTTTTTTGCTCCACTTCCCTTAGTTGTCACATTTTCTCCCATTTTTTGTTACCTTCGCTTTCTTTTAAGTTTCAGCTTGCAAATGGTTCGCACATTCTGACCACTCTTTATATCCCCAGTCTGCAATCTAAGTTTACTATAGTTAAAAAAAATCTTCAATACTTATTTTTTAAAAAAAGAAACTATTTTTATGTATTTAACTTATGTATCTTATACATATTGCTTAATTCTTTGATTTTAATAAAGATTATTTGCTCTAACTACAGTTTTTGTGGATATGTTTTTAGATAAAAAACCCGCCACAGTATCTGTAGCGGGTTATAGATATAATTTATTACTTTACTTTTATTTTAAGCTTAGCAAGTTGTTTAGCAGTTAATTTTTTACCATCTGCAAATACCTGAAGCTTAATCTTACCAGTTTTAAGTCTTACTGCTTTAATCTGTAACTGTTTCTTTGTAAGCTTATTTAAAGCTTTGAGATTCTTTGCGGTTAAGTATGCGGTGAAATCTTTTCCTTTTACTTCAAATATACTTATCTTTTTAGAAACAAGTTCTGACAAAGCTGTAGCTGTTATATAAGTATTTATCTTCGTTTTATTCTGTGGAAGAACTACTTTTTTAACAACATTTTCATTCAGTCCTTTAAGTGCTGCCAATCCTATAGTTTTTTCGGAAGAAGGCAGGGTTAATAACTTCCTGTCTACCGCCTTTCCCTGTGGAGTTTCAGTATTAACAATTTCCACTGTAGTGGATGTCTGACTTTCATCTTTCTTATCTTCTTTTTTGGTTTCAGGCTTTACTTCCTGCTTTGTCTCAGGTTTTACTTCTTCTTTCTTTGTAGGAGCGGCAGGAATCACAGGATATATTATACTAGGAGGATTTGGGTTAACAGGTGGATTTGGATTTACAGGCGGTTTTGGATCAACCGGCGGTTTTGGGTCAACCGGTGGTTTTGGATCAACAGGTGGATTCGGAGTGTTCTCTTCTTTGCCGTTTAGTGCTTTTCCTGCTTCTACAAGCTCATTTATAGCTGTTTCCAGCTCACTCTTGTCTGCCGGATCTTCCAAAACTCGTTTTGCCACTATTAAAGCTTCATCAAAATCTTCCTTTTTGTCCTTATCAGCTTTCTGATACTTGACATTTGCTTTAAGCGTTTCTGCATTAGCTATTTCTTTCTTGAGAGTCTCTTTTAATGCCTCGAATTCAGGGTCAGGTGCGTTTGCCTCTTTACAATCTACCTTAAATTCAGCAATCTTATACCATTTATCACTTACTTCTGTAATTACTAAGCGTACTTCTTTGGTAACAGTCTCTCCCTGACCGTCAAGATTTACCTCTGTATCGTCAAGTCCTTTTATTTCGCCGATCTTTTCCCAATTTCCGTCAACTTTTACTTCAATATCTGCTTTGCGGATATAGTCTTCTTTTACATCCTCCGGATAGATTATCTGTACTTTGGATATTTTTACATCACGTGGATAAGTTAACTTTACTTCATCTCCTACTTTTTGTGCAGCCGCAATCCAAGTATATGTATTCTCATTGTTATCTAACATCTTATCCAAAGTATAGTTTTGCCAAACTTTTTCTGAAGCTGTCGGAACAGCCTTTAATGGCTGATTATCAACACCGTCTAATGCTTTACCTGCATCTTTTAGGGCATTAAGGCTTTGTGTTAATTTAGCTTCATCAAATGTACTGCCTGTAACAAGAGCTTCAGCAGCTTTAATAGCATTATCAAACGCATCCTTTAATTCTTGTTTGGTCGTATTCTTATACTTGGCAGTTTTCTTTAATTCCTTTGCAGCTTCTATTTCCTTCAAAAGGTCTTTAAGTACCGCAGGATCATTATCATTAGGAATTACTGTTATGTTAAATTTAGTTTCCTTGTCAAAACCTTTAACTTTTACTTCTTTTTCACCGAGAGTATTTGTATCAGGTTCCTCTACTGTAAAATTCCGGTCAGCAAGTGAGAGTGTGTCTTTATCAAAATATGAATATACTATTTCTACTTCATAATCATCTTTATTTAACTTATCACCTCTCTTTACTGTGCTTTCGCCTTTAGCTGTGACTTCTATACTCTGTATTATTTTCTCAAGAGTTATCTCCTGTGTGAAATCCTTATCAGCTGTTATTGTACCATTTACCGGTTTAATCTGTGTACCATACATAGCCGGCTTTATCTCATAGCTATAAGTTTTTCCCCTATCAAGTATAAAACGATAGGTCTTATTTGCTGCTGATTGAGGCTCAACTTCATTACTGCTCTCATCTTTAAGAGTAAATTTTACATAAACATTACCGGATACAATAAGCTTAAAATTATAGCTTACTACTTTTTCATTCTTATTAAGCTTTTTATATATAGTTTTTAATTCATCTACAAGCTTTGTCACTCCGGCTTCATTTCTCTTCAGTGTATTTATTACATTGTCAGCCTCTTTAATCTTAGCCTGCATTTCATCCAGTATCTCATCTAAGTTTGCATTATCAAATAATTTTTTTGCAAGCTCTCTGTTTGTTACGAGATTATTATATTCATCCCTTAACTCTATAAGTTCTCTCTTATAAGTTTCATCATACTGTAAATTAAGTTCACTGCTATTTCCCTTATAGTCTTTCAAGGTAATAATTATCTCACCTTTATCGGAAGGTAGAGTAAATGGGAAATGATAGCCTGACGTAACACCTCTTTTATATGTATTGATAGGTTTTTTCTCATTCTCACCGTCCTGCTTAAATTCAACCTTTACTTCATACCAATCTCTGGTAAGCGGAGAACGAAGAGCTATCATCTTCTTACCTGCCGCAACTACATCATTTTCAGTCATAGGCTTTGCGTAGGTATCATTAAATTTACCTCTATAGCTTATACCTATCTCACTGTCCTTAGGTTTAATTGTAAGATCGTACGCATAACCGTCTTTAATATCAGCTACATCCACAATACCCTTATCATCAGCTACATCAGTCTTATACTCAGCCTTCATATTATCATCTGTATAATCTTTGATAGGCTCTACTATAGCTTCATAGCCTTTTCCTGCATCTTTTGCAGCCTTTTTAAAGCTGAATTCAATTTTTCCCGAATTTTTAGCTTCTGTAGGAAGAGAAATTGTTTTTTTCTTAATGTCATAGCCGTCATTATCATCATGCTTAGCTACACTTACATCAAATTCTCCTGTAGGAGTAATCTCTTCTACTTTAACAACTGTAGGAAGCTTGGAGAAATCAACGGTTTTTTCTGCCGCCTTACTTTCCTTGCCGTCTTTTCCTACTTTAACAAGGCTGAATTTTACTTCCTTACCCTCGTCAAAGAAATAATCCTTTACATAAAGCTTTTCATCGTAAATTCCGCCAAGGAAATGCTTCTTGCCTTCGCTTTCAGCATAAACACGGTATTTATCCACATTATCATAACTATCGATGTTCCATGAAAATACCATCTGTTTATCATCATAAATACGGTCAATCTTAAATCCGTTAGGAGCTGCAATCTCAGCCTCCGTATCAGATATGGAAATACTTCCTATATTCATCTGATATTTATCTGCCTCTCCCTCAAATACAAGGCATATAGCAGCTATCTTCTTATTTGCATATTTCTTTAAATCTAGTGTAACCTCTTTGAACTCATCGCTTTTAGTTTCTGAACCGGTAATATCAATTTCTTTAATTTTAGCGGTTCTGTCTTCAAATATAAGTCCAAGTTTCATCTTTGCATTATCTTCAGAAGTCTTTCTAAAAGCAATCTTTGCCTTAGTAGTCTCTGTTACATCAAGGTCAGTCTTAAAAAGCCTTAAATTATTTTTATCTTTAAGAGTACCGTAAACTGCAAGTGAACTTCCGCCGTTATAAGCACCTACCTGCTTAAATGGTAAATCTATTTTCTTGCCGTTTACATCATTTCTTATTTCTTTTTCACCAAAGTCAAAATCAGCCTTTAACTTAGAACCTTCCGATTCAAACCACCACTGCCAACTAGGTAAAATATCCTGGTCGTTAAGATTTGTCCAAGCTTCATTGTTTGCCACTTTGCCGCCCACAAAGTACTGCATACCTTTACCTATGTTAAAGTCAGAGTAAAATTTCTTTCCTCTTATTACAGAGGTTTCAGCCTTAAAATCAGCTACTCCCGGCCAGTAAGAAGCATCATCTACTACCACATCTTCTCTCTTATATCCCGCTTTACTTCCCGTATCTTTAGGATCACAGGTAACACCTGAAAAATACATACGCTCTCTTTCAGCTATCATCCACTGATATTCATTTCTTTGATGAACCGGAAGTTTAGTATTGGAAGTGAAATTTTTCTCAATACCGTCTATTCCCCTCTGATACCTGTCACTAGGAGTAAAAAGAGCTATACTGCAAAGCGGATTTTTATCTGTTGCGGAATTATAAGAATTTTTTATAAGAGAATTATGGTGGTGGGAATATCCTCCCTGATTTCCCTCTATTCCTAAAAATACCGCTTTATAAGGGTCTACACCTATATTTTTAGCATGTTCTACAAAGTTTCTTACATTACCCCAACCATAGTTTACAAATACTGAATCATGTATTTTTTCGTGTTTATCATTTTTAAGCCATTGTGATTTATTTGGGTTAAAACTTGAATTTGTGTCATAAAACTGTGTATACAATCCTTTTTCTGAAAGATACGCCATAAAATCCTTAAAACGTTCATCATATCCCTCTTCATTGTTTAAGAAGTATCCGTCTATTCCATATTCTTTGGCAAGAGCAATCAATTTATTTGCTACCGCATATTCTCCATTTGTATCCTTAACAAACATCTCATTTATTGTCTGTCCCGGACGGAAATGCGGATCAAAGTATACACAAGCAATAGCTTTTACACCGTTTTTATGTGCGGCGTTTATATACGCCTGATTAGGAATATTTACTATACCGAACTCAAATCCCCTTGCACGCCAATGATTTGTTGCAGGGTCATAAAGCCCGTCAGGTGTACCTATAGTTGCTGCACCATGCCACGGACAAAAATAGTCTGTATACTGCCAAAAATTAAAAGCTACATTTCCATAAGAGTTGTTAGCGATTGTACTGTTGAAGAAGGAATTGCCATAATCACCCTGCATAAGCATAATTTCTGTCTTGTCGTTCAATTGCGGATTTGCCTGAGTTGGTGCAAATGCCTTATTCCTCTCCTGAAGTGGTACTCTTGCCCTCATAAGGTCTGAGTAAGGATCGGTTTCCTTGTCCCAAGCTTCAATATTTCTTACGGTATAACCGCTAAAATGCGGCTGAGCCGATTTGATTTTAGCCTCATCTATATCAGGCCAAGTATCCGCATAGGCTTTATCTCCCATCGAAAACCCTGCAAGGGCAGAAACAGCCATACTCATAATACAGAGTTTAGCGATTTGCATTTTTGTTCGCTTTCTCATAACTCCTCCTTTTTGTTAAAAATGTTAAATTTATTTATATCCCCCTTAATAAAAATATATATCATTTTATAACTTTTATCAACATCTTTCTATTTTAAATTAATTTTTTGTCAGATATGTATAAAATTTTAATCTTTTTTTATATATTATGAACAAAGCATTTATCCATATTGATTTAATATTAATAAAATATTTAACTAAAAGCTATATATCTCCTCAAAATATTTATATTAAATGGGGGGGAGGAATGAGAAGTTTTACATAAAAACAGGATTCCCAGTATACCCATGTATATTAGGAATCCTTTAATTTGATTACTTAGTAAACATAAATTTTTATTTATATATTTTAGAAAATAAATCTTGATACTTCGTCCTGAAGTTCTGTAGCAATATTAGCAAGATTTTCACTAGCCTGTGAAATATCGCCTATTGACTGAACCTGAGTATCTACAGAAGCAGATGCCTCCTCAGTTGTAGCCGCATTTTCCTCAGCTATGGCTGAAAGATTTTCAACCATTCTTGTTACATTCTTATTCTCAGCTTCAATAGTCCTTGAAGCTGCATTTATTTCTGTTACGATAGCTTTACTGTTCTCAACAGCACTTGAAATCTCTTCAAATTTATCGCTTGTTTCAGAAACTTTTTCGCTCTGTTTTCTAACCATTTCGTTGGACTGTTCCATCATATTTACTGCAGATTCAGCCTTAACCTTCAGTTCGTCTATAACCTGTCTTATCTCACTTGTAAATCCTGCAGACTGTTCTGCAAGTTTTCTGATTTCATCTGCAACCACCGCAAAGCCCTTACCTGCCTCCCCTGCTCTTGCCGCCTCAATAGCTGCGTTAAGTGCAAGAAGATTTGTTTGATCTGAAATTGACTGAATCATTTCAGATGCACTTGATATTTTCTCAGTAGCTTGGCTCGTTTCAACAATCACATTGCTTACCTGATTTGAAATCTCATTATTGTCATCTGTAAGTTTTACAAGTTCTTTAAGTGTAGCATTTCCGTCATCCTTGCATTTGTCTATTGTATTTGTGGCTTCTGAAAGTGCTTTAAGAGTTTCTATCATTTCACCGAGAAGTTTGCCGGATGTTTCTACTGAAGCTGCCGCCGTCTGCGTATCCTCAGCCTGACTTGTAGCACCTTCAGCTATGTTGGTAACTGCTGTAGCTACATCTCCTGCCGCGTCTGAAGTAGACTGTGCAGTTGCGGTAAGCTCTTCTGCTGTCGCAGCCGTATTCTGTGCATGTGCATTTATGTTTGCAACTATATCGGTAAGATTCTGTCTAAGTTTCCTTACACTGAATATGAGTTCCGATATTTCATCACCATTCTTTTCATACTTTGCATTCTCTGCTCTTTCAGCATCAAGATTAAGGTGATAATCTGCAAGCTTTCCAAGAGCCTTGCATATAGCTGCAAGAGGAAGTGAAACCATTTTTCTTAAAAGAATAAATATTACAAGAGCAATAACCACTATTACAGCTATATTGATTATTATACTTGTTATTGCATCTCTTACCGCTGCTTTTGTCATTTTACTCTTAGATACTACCGACTGGAATACCCAGTTTTCAGGAGTACCCTCAGTATTAACAGGTACATAAATAAATACCGAATCCTTGCCTGTAGTAAGAGAAACCTGCTCTCCTTCCGATTCCTGCATCTGCTGTGCCATATCTATATGAGATTTTACATCGGCATTGTTACTTACATCCTTCATTATAAAACTGTTATCAGTTGAATGTGCTACAACAACACCCTTACCTGATGTAAGTGCTGTAAAATCATCAGGACCATTTTCAGGATCTTCAGCAAGCATAGCAGAAATATTGGTAACATATATATCTGCGGCTATCATACCTAAAAACTTACCATTTACTTTTAAAGGCATAACATAAGTAGTAATTATATTATCGCCTTCTTTATACGGCTGAGTAAAGGTTGTCTTTCCATTAGCCTTACCTATTTTGTACCACTCTGTATCAAAATAGTCATAATACTCAGATTCAGAAACATTGCCACTCTTATCCCTGCTTGCATAAACAGACATAATTCCCTTAGGATTTGTAGCAGTTACATTCTGTGCATCTTTACCATCAAAGCCGTTAGGCTCAAAAAAAGCACCAAGTGCACTAATATGTGAGTTAGCTTCAATGGCTTTTATAACGGTATTGGCAATAAACTTTCTATTTCTGCCTTCCGGAGGAATAATGTTCATACTGCTTTCAATAGTATTATCTATTGCCTTAGCAGTGTAATAAACAGCCATAAATTCCTGCTCAAGCTGTTTTGCAAGCTTTCTGGTCTGCTCATATTCAAGTTTCTTATTTGTCTTAATAGCTGCATTATAGCTGCTGATAGCATCATAAGCAGTCTTAGTTCCAAGGACTGCAATAAGCAGTATGGAAATAATAATGCTTATTTTTAAACCTACACTTTTTACTTTTCCGTTTGCTGATCTCATGGTAGTTTTTTTCTCCTTCATAATATCCCCCTTGGTTTATTATTATCAATAATTAACTATACTCCCTTCCAATCCTTTTTTCAAGGTCATATAGCCTATAAAACGCTTTTATATTGTATGATTTTTTTAAGATTTTATTTAAGTTTTTTGTAACTTTTTAATAATTTCGTTATGATTGGATATAAATTTGTAAACAGTTCACAAATTTTTTATAATTTTTTTCACATTTTAAACACTTTATATATTCAGTTCCAAAATCAAAAATACAGTATTTATGGGAATTTTCTATTATTAAAAAACAGCCACAGCACATCATTTTCATAACATACCATGACTGTATAATTATAATTTAATTCAAGTTTTAACCTTTTACCGCTCCACCCATTCCATTTACATAGAATTTCTGTAAGTAAAGGAATAATGCCGCTATAGGTATGGATATGCAAACTGCACCGGCTGCAAATCTTGTATACCAAGAACCTATATACTCTTTGCTTAACATCTGCCAAAGACCTATAGACACTGTAAAATACTCAGAATCAGCCCTACAGATAACCTTAGCCGCAATAAAGTCCACCCAAGGTGAAATGAAGGCTGTAAGTACCGTAAATACGATAACAGGCTTTGAAAGAGGAATAGTTACCTTGGTAAATACCTCCCATTTAGTAGCACCGTCTATCATAGCCGCTTCATCAAGTGCTCTCGGAACAGTATCAAAGAAACCTTTTGCAATATAAAAGCCCAGTCCCGCTCCTGCTGAATAAACAAGCACAAGTGCAACTCTTATCATAGGTCCTTCTGAAAGACCAAGTGATTTTATTATATAATACACAGCCACTATAGCCATAATTCCCGGGAAAAGGCCGAGTATCATAGCCATATTCATAAACGGCTTTCTTACTCTGAAACGAAGCCTCGAAAGACAATAACTTACGCAAAGTACAAATACTGTTGATACCATACAGGACAAAACCGCTATTATAAAGGTATTCATAAACATCTTAGGAAAATTTAATATTGCAGTATCCGTAAATAACTTGATGTAGTTTTCAAAGCTTAAACTGTCCGGAAAAAGACCTGTACTTTTCTTAGGGGTAAGACTTTTAAGTACTACCCAAGCTACCGGCATTACCCATATTATAGAAAGCACAAGAAGGAAAACATGTACCAATATATTGGTAAGCAATTTACGTGCCGTATATGAAGATGACATTTTTACTTTATTATTCATTATTTGAACGCCTCCTCATTCTTATAAGAACCACTTCTGTGGTAGGTTACAAGTGCAACTACAGAAAGTATGATGAAGGTAATAATACCTATTACCGCACCGGTATTAAAGTATTGCTTATCGACTGTAAGCTTATAAAGCCAAGTAATAAGAAGGTCTGTCTTACCGGCAGTATCACCCACATCAACAGGAGCACCTCCTGAAAGCAGATAGATTACATTAAAGTTATTGATATTGCCTGTAAACTGTGTAATAAGGTAAGGAGTAGTTACAAAGAGCATATATGGAAGGGTTATCTTCCAAAATATAGTTACTGTGTTTGCTCCGTCTACTCTTGCCGCTTCATACAATTCCTCCGGAATATTCTGTAAAATACCCGTCACCTGTAAAAGTGTATACGGAATACCTACCCAAAGGTTGATAACTATTACAGTAATCCTTGCCCACACGGCATCTGTAAAAAATGGAAGGGACTGGTTAGTTTCAATGAAACCTATTTCCCTAAGTAACCTATTAACATCACCGTCTGCACCGAGCATTGTCCTCATTATCATAAGAGAAACGAACTGCGGTACAGCCACCGAAAGCACAAAACAGAATCTCCAAAAACTTTTAGCTCTTGTAGCCTTTCTATTTATGATAAGACCTAAAATCATACCAAGTATATAGTTAAGTGAGGTTGCAAATATCGCCCACACGACTGTCCAAATTAATACTCCCCAAAAAGACTTACCTACCTCACTTCCAAGAGTAAGTACATCTTTAAAATTGTCAAGTCCGACCCAGTCAAAGAGCACCAAATGCTCTCCCTTTATAGAGTAGCTTGTAAATGCCATACTTATCATATAAATAAGAGGCATAATTGTAAATAATACAATTCCGATAAACGGCGGTGTCATAAGAAGCTTGTGAAGATCCTTATCGAAAAGGTTCTTTACATCTTCTCCAAAGCTTAAAGGCTTTTTGCCTGCCTTTTTTCTAAGTTCCGCTTCATAAGAACTTTTAACTGCCGTTACCAAAATAACTATAAAGAAAATAGTTATAACAATAGCAAATATACCATAAAGAAGCATAAGTACAGTATTATCACCATTAGTATACTCATACACCTGCTTCTTCTCATTCCATATTTCCTCCTGCGGTTTACCTCCAAGAGTCAAAAATCTTCCAAAATTATATATTCCTGCATTAATCAGATAGTAAATATAGGCTGCCTCTATTCCTAAGAATATAAGTCCTTTTATTATCTGTCCACGCATTAAATTACCAAGTCCCATTATAATAACGGATAACTTAGTAAATATATCGCCTTTTGCTAATGCCTTAAAGAATCTTACATCTTCCATGTTTTATTCCCCACACATCTAATATTATAGTGTAAACGGTTTGCGACTTCCTTATGTCATCCTATTATAAATGCGTGCCCCGACTTTGAACACGCATTTACAAATATATCCGGCTACAGACTGTAAACTCATTATCTACAGCCTGTAAACCGATATTAAAACATATTTATCCCAAATTGGGAGTTATTTTGTATTAAATGCAGTATTAAGCGCCTCTGTCTTTTCTGCCGCATTTTCAGCTTTAACATCACCTGAAAGAATACCTTTACCCATGTTGTCAGCATTTGCCCAGTAACTTGACATACCTGCTACAAACGGCTGCATAATAGAAGTATTTGCAACTGTATTCCCCTGTGCTACAGCAAGTGCATCTGTACTTATTTCAGGATCTGAAAGGAGACTCTGATCGGTAGGAATAGTTTTTCTTAATTTATAATGCTCTTTCTGAGCTTCTGTACTTCCAAGGAAAGATGCAAGTGCAACTGCAACCTGCGGATTCTTTGTATTAGGGTTTACGCCGATAGCCTTAGAACCTGCAAAACTTCTAAGCTGCACATCTTTTCCGTCAATCTTAGCCATAGGAAGCTGTGCAATACCTACATTTTCTTCACCAAGTGCATCAATCACATTGTTATAATCCCAAGCACCCGTAAATATAGCATTTACCTTACCGCTTTTAAGTCCATTCATACCCGAACCGTCCGCATCATTAGAGAAGTTCTTATTTTTTACAAGCTCTACAAGGTACTTGGTAACTGCAACCGCCTTATCACCGCTGTAGTCTATACCCGCATTAGCATCATTGTTTCCGCCAAAGAGTGTACAACCGTTAGCTGCATAGAAAGCTACATTATACCAACTGTTGCTTAGAGGGAAAGAAACCTTACCTTTTTCAAGCATAGTTTCAAGGCTCTTTATATCGTCCTCAGTAAATACTCTTTTGTCATAGTACATAAACCATGTGTTAGATGTAAAAGGAACTGCATAAACACCGTCTTCATAAGTAACAGTATTTACCATAACTTCCGAATTCTGAGCTTTAACAGCATCAAGAGCACTTCCGCCAAGCTTTGAAATAGCCTTGGCTGCTACAAGATCACCTATATTATCATTTGCAAGCATATATACATCCGCTGCCGCACTCGGATCCTGCGTTACCTGTGTTCTTGCTTCACCTTCAGGGCAAACGCCGTATTTAAAAGTAAGTTTCCAATCCGGATGAGCCGCTGCAAACTTGCTGCACATAGCTCCAAGCCAGTTACCGCTCTCTTCCGCCTGATCTTCCTGTGGACTCCATACTGTAATTGTAGCCTCAATAGCCTCTTCCGCCGTTGTAGATGAAGTATTGCTTGTCATACTTTTTGCCGAAGAACTCTGAGCAGACATACTTCCTGATTTAGTTGTACCGCTCTGCTTATTATCTGCCGGCTTTCCGCAGCCTACAAGGGATGCTGCCATAATCGATGCAAGCATAAGTGATAAAAACTTTTTTGACTTTTTCATTTGATTTTTCCTCCTTTGATTTTAGAATGTCCTAAACCTTTACTTCCATCAACTCTTACTGCCGCCACAATTAAAGTAATGGATATTTTTTTAACAGGACATTCTTTTAATAAGTTCCGAAACTTTACGAAACTATATTTTCGTATTATCTTATCATTATATCGGTAAAATGTCAATACATTTTTGTGCATTTAGTATATAAATCCTTTGTTTTTTTCATCTGTTTCCATAATTTCTCCATTATATCCAAATACAAACCGCTGTTTAATAATTTTTAATTTACCTTTTATCAGCATTTTTAACTGTGTCAATAGTATATATTTTCTATTTTTTAGCTTAATTATATATTTTTTTGTACTTTTTACACACAATTAGCATTAAGTTATTTTTATTTTATACTTTTCTCATATTTCTATTGCAAGTTGCACAAAATAAGCTTATACTATTTTCGTAAATGTTTCGTTAATATTGAAAATTTTGCAGGTACTAAGGAAGGTTTTGTATGGTTACTATTAAAGACATAGCAAAAGAGTTAGGAGTTTCTCCCGGCACTGTTTCAAAGGGGATTAACAATGCTCCCGATATAAGTGAAGCCCTTAAACAAAAAATCTTAGACACGGCAATTTCTATGGGATATAAAAGTAGTAAACTAAAACTTGGAAGCAGCGGTAAAAAGGTCTGTATTTTTATGGAAAATATGGATTATGAATATTCAAGCCAATTTGGTTTTGACATAGTCAGCGGATTTAAACAAGAGGCTGTAAAAGAAGGCTTTGAAGTAACACTTTTGCCTATATCTCCGACATTTCAGGCAAATGAAACCTATGATTCCTTTATGTTAAAAAACGGATTTGCAGGTTCTTTTTGTGTAGGTTTTGCTCTAAAAGACCCTTGGCTTAAAGAGTTTAAGAAAACTGCAACTCCTACCGTATTATTTGATAATTACATACCGAAAAATCCGAATACCTGCTATATAGGCACTGACAGCACAGAGATAATGGAACTTATTGTTTCACATCTTTTTCATCTCGGTCATAAAAAAATAGCTTTTCTAAACGGGTCTAAAAATTCTCTTATTACAGAACAGCGTATGGAGAGTTTTTACAGCAGCATGAAAAGAAGAAAACTTAATATCGATCCCGACCTTGCCATATACGCTTATTTTGTAGCAAGAGTAGCCGAGGATCATTTAGATAATATTTTAAGAAAGGGTGCTACCGCTATAATATGCGGAAATGATGTTATCGCTTCCGGTGTTTATACCGAACTTATGGGCAGAGGGCTTTCCATACCTGATGATATAAGTATTGTAGGCATTGATGATGTACCCCTCGCTTCCCTTTTAAGCCCTCCTTTAACTACCGTACGCCAAGAAAGGTCTTTGCTTGGAAGATCCGGTTTTTTTGCTCTTAACTCCATAATAACCCATAATATGGCAATTAGCAGAAATCTCCTGCGTCCTGAACTGGTTTTAAGAGAATCTACCGCTCCTGCCAAAGAAAGCAGAGGTTTAATTGCATTAAGAGGATAAAAAATGCCCGCATCAGTTTAATCCGAATAACGGATATTCTAATGTCGGGCAGTTCTTTTTATAGCTGTGTATATTTAATTACAATGTTTATTTTACTTCTTTTCCATTTTCCATTAAGAATTTTCCTACTTTTTCAGCTAAAACTAACTCCATAATCCTGTCTTTTCCAAAATTCTCTTCAAAAGCGGACAATTCCATACTTCCTTTAGCTCCGGTATTTTCATAGTATGTATTAAGCCCTTCTTTATATTCTTCATCAGAAACCTTAATATTTTCCGCTTCTGCTATTGCTCTTATAACAATAAGCTGTTTTGCTGCATTTATTGCTTCTGCTCTTATCTCTGCATTGAACTCTTCCTCACTAAGCTTAAACTGGCTTTGTATAAAGTCTTTCAATTCCGCTCTAAACTGAGTTGCAACATTATTCCAATAATCCATAATCTGTGTATAATATCTGTCTTCTACATCCTTAGGTACTGATTTTATTGCACTTGTTGTAACTACTTTTTCTATAAGTTCTCTGCTTGCAGACTTATTAGCATCATCTTTCTTATGCTCTTCAAGTTTCTTTTTTACATCAGCTTTATATTCTGTTGCAGTCTTAAATTCGGTGTTTGTTTTAACAAGTTCATCTGTAAGCTCTGTAGGAGATTCTCCCACTATATAATTAATCTTAACAGTAAAGACAACCTTTGCTCCCTTCAATTCTTCGCTATTTTTATAATCATCCGGAAATTTAAGATTCAACACCGCTGTTTCACCCGGTTTTTTCCCGATTAAACCATCTTCAAAGCCCTCAATAAATGAGTTTGATCCTATTCCAAGTTCAAATCCTTTAGCCGTGCCGCCATCAAAAGCTACTCCATCTTTTTTTCCTTCAAAATCAATATTAGCAGTATCGCCTTTTTGTACTGCCCTATTTGTAATTTTTTCCGGGAAATTTTTAAGGAATGATTTAACTCTCTCTTCTATCTCCTGTTCTGTAACCTCAGTATCTGTTTTGGTATACTCAAGTCCTTTGTATTCTCCAAGTTTCTCTATATAATCCGCAGTATTAAGCTTTGATGCGGTTTCTGTTTTGGACACCTCTGTTTTACTGCCTGTGGAAGAGGTTATATTTGTACTTTTGTTACCTCCTGCATTTCCTCCACAAGCTGTTAATGCCAGTGCTACTGCACTTATTGCTGTCATTAAGTAAACTCTTTTTTTCATTATGTCTTTTACCTTTCTTTTAGACCTGATATATTTTGATACCATTTAGAACTGTTATTTTTTTGAAACATAACAGATTTTGTAATTTTATCATAAAATTAAATAAAATTAAAGCTTTGTTTTGTGAATACTTTGTGTTTTGATTTTAATAAATTCTAATTATTCTCAGTGTATGCCTGTCACATTATACCCTGCCTGTTCTACTGCTGTCTTTAATACATCATCAGCCACCTCTTTTGTAAGACTGACTTTAGCATTTTTATTTTCAAGACTTACTTCAGCCTTAACTCCGTCTATTCCGTTAAGAGCATCAGTTACATGCTTTACACAGTGCATACACATCATTCCTTCAATATCAATAGTCTTTTCCATAACAACCTCCTGTTTTATAATTTCTTTATCTCTTTTAATATTTATAACTGCAACTTCTATCCCTTTATTGTTTTCTTTACCTGTTTTCCCCGTTTTGAACTTAGGTTTAAAAAATCTTAGTCTAAGCGAGTTGCTAAGTACAAACACTGACGAAAAGCTCATCGCAAGTGCACCTATCATAGGATTTAATTTAAGCCCTAAGGCTGCAAAGAATACACCTGCTGCTACCGGTATACAAAGAGCATTGTAAAATAATGCCCAAAATAGATTTTCTTTAATTTTTCTTACTACTTCACCGCTTAACTCTATAGCATAAGGTATATCTCTTAAATCACTGTGCATAAGGATAATATCCGCCGTATCCACTGCCACATCGGCTCCCGTGCCTATAGCTGCACCTATATCCGCTCTTGCAAGTGCAGGAGCATCATTTATGCCGTCGCCTACCATCATAACCTTTTTGCCTGTCCTCTGCAAGAGCCTTATCTGTTCTTCTTTATCTGCAGGCTTCACTCCTGCCACCACCTTATTTACTCCGGTTTCTTTTCCTATGGCAAGTGCTGTACGCTCATTATCGCCTGTAAGCATAACTACATCTATGCCAAGTAAATTAAGTTTACTTACCGCCTGTCTGCTTCCTTCTTTTATGACATCAGCTACAGCTATTATTCCAAGCAGTTCTTTTTTATTCTCACCCTTTGCAAAGTAAAGCACTGTCTTTCCTAAATTATGAAGTTTCTTAGCGGTATCTAAGTAAATATTATCATTTATACCCAGTTCCTTCATATAGGCTTCATTACCTGCAAATATGACTTCTTCTCCTACCTTACCGGCGATTCCCCTGCCTTCAATCATTTCAAGGCTTTCAACCTGTTTTATATCTATATTTTCCCCCTTGGCATACTCTATAACGGCATTTGCAAGAGGGTGTGAACTTGCACTCTCAAGTGCAGCAGCAAGAGAAATAAACTCCTTCTCAGTTGTAGTATTTGCAAATATATCCGTAACCTTAGGCTTTCCCTCGGTAATTGTTCCCGTTTTGTCTAAGACAACCGTATCTATCTTATGTGCCACCTCAAGGCTTTCAGCAGTCCTTATAAGTATACCTCTCTCCGCTCCCTTGCCCGTACCTGCCATTATTGCCGCAGGAGTTGCAAGACCGAGAGCACAAGGACAGGATATAACAAGAACTGCCACAGCCATGTTAAGTGCAAAAGAGAAGTCAGCCTTTACTATAAGCCAGCTTATAAAGGTAACAAAAGCAATTCCAAGCACAGCAGGTACAAATACTCCGCTTATCTTATCTGCAAGTCTTGAAATAGGGGCTTTAGACCCTGCCGCCTCCTCAACAAGCGAAATTATCTTGTAAAGTGCCGTATCTTCGCCTACATTTGTTGCTCTAAAGGTAAAGTACCCTGAACGACTTATAGTTCCGCCAATTACCTTATCCTCTGCCGCCTTTTCTACAGGTATGCTCTCACCTGTAACCATAGCCTCATCCACAGCACCGTTGCCGCTTATTATGACTCCGTCTACCGGTACAGTTTCTCCCGCCTTTACAACTACTATATCTCCTGTTTCCACCTCTGATATCGGAACCTTTATTTCTTCACCGTCTTTTATAACTGTGGCTGTATCCGGAATCAGATTTACAAGCTTACTTATAGCTTCGGTAGTCTTTTTCTTACTTCTTGCTTCAAGATATTTGCCAAGGGTTATAAGTGTAAGTATGGTTCCTGCCGAATCAAAATAAAGATTCATACCAAACGGCAGCGAAGCCTTTATGTCACCTATAGATATAAAGTAAGCCAATGAGTAAAGAGAATATAAACTATAGGAAAATGAAGCTCCCGAGCCGATTGCAATTAAAGTATCCATATTAGGATTTCTCTTAATAAGATGCTTTATACCGCTTATAAAAAATTTTCTTCCTGTAAAAATAATGGGAATAACCAAAAGCAACTGGGTAAGTGCCGGTAAAAGTTTCCCGCCATCTCCCATAAAAGCACTCGGAAACGGAGCATTAAACATACCGCCCATTCCAAAGTACATCAGAGGAATTAAAAATATAAAAGAAATTACAGCTCTTTTTTTAAGTTCTTCAGAAAAATTTTCCACTACACCGGTAGAATTAACTTTGCCTGCTGTCTTTTCTTTCTTAATTACATTTGCCCCATAACCTGCATCCGTTACAGCTTTAACTATCATTTCGTTTGTAACCGCATCAGACAACTCAACCGTCATCTTATTCTGCATAAGATTAACATTTACATTCTCTGTGCCATCAAGCTTTTCTACAGCTTTTGTAACTGCCGCCTGACAGGCTGCACAGGACATGCCCGTTATATTGTAGGTTTCTTTTTTCAATCTCCACCTGCTTTCTGTATTTCTTGCATATCATTTTCTCAAAATCAACTAGACTTATTATATTTCAAGTCTGAGGTAATGTGTAAAAAGCATGTGCTTTCACATACTTCGCATGTAAACTGTGCATCCCTCAGAGAGATTTTTAATCTAACATGAAATTTTAGCGTAATTTCCTACAAATTAAAAATGTCTATGTTTATAAAATTTCATTGCACACAATTTATTTATATAAAGTTTAACCCTCCTCAACTAAAAAGTCAAGGAGGGAAATCTTATGCAAATCTAACCCAAATTAGATTTTAATTCTATTTTGCACCCGGCTTGCCAAGAAGTCTGAACATATTTGCCTTATAAAACTCCACACCCGGCTGATCAAACGGATTGATGCCAAGCATATAGCCGCTTACACCTACAGCAAACTCAAAGAAATAGAAAAGTTCACCAAGGTGGAATTCAGTTTGCTCAGGTATTTCAATAAGGAGATTTGGTACATTTCCTTCCACATGAGCCGCAATAGTTCCTTCCATAGCACACTTATTTACATAGTCCATGGTCTTGCCTGAAAGGTAGTTAAGACCGTCTATATCATTATCCGCATTTTTAAGCGTGAAATCCCTTCTAGGCTTTTCTACTTTAAGTACGGTTTCAAACATAAGTCTTGCACCGTCCTGAATAAACTGTCCCATAGAGTGAAGGTCTGTAGTAAGGTCAACCGATGCAGGGAAGATACCCTTTTGGTCTTTACCCTCACTCTCTCCGTAAAGCTGTTTCCACCACTCTGAAATAAAGTGAAGGCTTGGCTCATAGTTAGCAAGTATCTCAACATTTTTACCTTTTCTGTAGAGAATGTTTCTAACTGCCGCATAAAGAAGTGCAGGGTTTTCTGCATAGTCTTTGTTTAAACAGGTTTCTCTAAAATGTGCTGCACCTTCCATAAGCTTATCTATATCGGCACCGCTAACTGCGATAGGAAGAAGTCCCACTGCCGTCAGCACTGAAAAACGACCGCCTACATCATCAGGGATTACAAAGCACTCATATCCTTCTTCATCAGAAAGAGTTTTAAGTGCCCCGCGAGCCTTATCTGTAGTTGAGTATATTCTCTTAGCCGCACCTTCTTTTCCGTATTTCTTTTCAGTAAGTTCTCTGAATACTCTAAATGCAACTGCAGCTTCTGTTGTTGTGCCTGATTTTGAAATTACATTTACAGAGAAATCCTTTTCACCGATAAGGTCAATAAGTTCCTCGATATAAGCACCGCTCATGCTGTTGCCCACATAATAAATCTGAGGTGCTTTACGCTGTTCTTTAGATAAATCGTTGTAAAAACTATGTTTTACAAAATCTATTGCAGCCCTTGCTCCAAGGTAAGAACCGCCGATACCGATTACAAAGAGAATATCGGAATCACTTTTAATCTTCTCCGCCGCTTTCTTTATCTTCTCAAATTCTTCTTTGTCATAGTTTACAGGAAGGTCTATCCAGCCAAGGAAGTCCTTTCCGTCACCATTTTTTTCTGTAAGGCGTTTGGCTGCATCTAAAACCGCAGGTTTAATGCTCTCTATTTCATGTTTACCTATAAATTTCTCTGCATTTTTATAACAAAATCCTATTGTATTCACCGTAAATTCTCCTTATTTTTTATTTACTTATAAAATCAATCAACCGTTATCATTCATCATAAATTCAATCAGTTTCTTTGTATCCTCAGGCTCATAAGCTACTATTTCCATTTCAGGTATAGTGCCTGATGAAAAGATGTTGGCAAGGGATACATACTGTGAAAGCTTTGATTTAAGGTTTAGGCGGTCACCCTCGCCTGTTACAAGTTCCACCTTTCCGCTGCATTTATCCACTAACTGAAAGAACTTTTCGATGTTGTTGATGTTTGTAATCTTCATATATTCCCTCCCATGAAATTATTTTATGCTTAAATTATCATCCCTTATCAGTTATTTGTCAAGATGAGTTGTAAAATATCACATCTCCGCATTGCCAAATTCAGAGAGTTTAAGTCCTTCGTTTCTCTCAAGCACAGTCTGTATGCTCCATGGATGTGTGAAAATAAGCAGAGGCTTTCCCTTCATGTCTTTTATACGCTTAGCATCCATAGTGAGTGAAAGTTTGTCCATATCCACATCCTTATTCTCTATCCAACGGATATGTTCATAAGGTAGGGTTTCAAGTCTTATCTCGACATTATACTCCTGCAAAAGCCTGAATTTAAGTACATCAAACTGAAGTTCACCTACTGCCCCGACCAAAATTTCCTCAAAGCCCTGACTGTATTCCTGAAATATTTGGATAGCACCTTCCTGTGCAATCTGTTCTATACCCTTTACAAACTGTTTCCGCTTCATAGTATCTGCCTGACGCACTCTCGCAAAATGCTCAGGTGCAAAGGTAGGGATGCCTGCAAATCTGAAATTTTCACCTACAGAACAAACCGTATCTCCTATAGAGAAAATACCGGGGTCAAAGATACCGATAATATCTCCTGCATAAGCCTCTTCTACTATTTTTCTTTCCTGTGCCATCATCTGCTGTGGCTGGGACAGCCTTATCTTCCTACCTGCCTGCACATGATTTACCTCCATACCGGCTTCAAACTTACCTGAACATATACGCATAAAAGCTATTCTGTCACGGTGCATCTTGTTCATATTTGCCTGAATCTTAAATACAAAGGCTGAAAATACATCTAAGCGTGGATCAAGCTCTCCCTTGTCTGTCACTCTTGAAGACGGAATATAGGTCATATTAAGGAAATGCGTGAGGAATGTCTCTACACCGAAGTTGGTAAGAGCCGAACCGAAGAATACCGGGCTTAACTCTCCCTTACTTACTTTTTCCTGGTCAAATTCAGGGCAGGCACCGTCTAACAGTTCAAGTTCTTCCATAAGCTTGTCATAGTTTTCACTTCCAAGTGAAGTCTTTGCTTCCTCGTCATTTATATTAAAATAGCTTGTATCTACTTCTTTTGCACCTGCATTTGCAGCTTTAAACTCCATTACCGTCTTGGTATTTCTGTCATATACTCCCTTAAAGTTCTTACCACAGCCGACAGGCCAGTTAATCGGACAGGTCTTAATGCCAAGTATGCTCTCAATCTGATCCATAAGTTCAAAAGTGTCCATAGCCTCTCTGTCAAGCTTGTTTACAAAGGTAAATATAGGTATGTGTCGCATTACACAGACCTTAAAAAGCTTGATAGTCTGTGCTTCAACACCCTTACTTGCATCTACCACCATCACCGCCGAATCAGCTGCCATAAGGGTGCGGTAGGTATCTTCGGAGAAGTCCTGATGTCCCGGGGTATCCAGTATGTTTATACAGCAGTCACCATACTCAAACTGCATTACAGAAGATGTTACCGAAATACCTCTCTGTTTTTCTATCTCCATCCAGTCAGATACTGCATGTCTGCTGGTTTTCCTTGCCTTTACCGAGCCTGCAAGATTGATTGCTCCTCCGTAAAGCAGAAGTTTCTCGGTAAGTGTGGTCTTTCCCGCATCCGGGTGGGAAATAATCGCAAAAGTCCTGCGTTTTTCTATTTCTTTAGTTAAATCCGACATATATTTTCCTTTCACACATCTTTTGTACCTATTCATTTTTCTGTATATCAAAAAATAATAAATTCTTTTACAAGCAAGCCTTTATTGGAACTTTATATTTTTGACACATGTATTACATTATAGCAGCAACTAAAATATTTTTCACTAAAAATTTTACAAAGTTTGGGGCTGTCGCATTAAGAATGAGATACACAAAATACAGTTATAATCTGATGACAAATTTACTATATCTTGTTGTACTTTTACTTATTGCGACAGCCCCATTTAATATCTGTCCTTTCAATTTACTTAGCTAAATTTTTTATTTTAACTTCATAAGTTTCAGATAATCCCGCATTCTTTGCAGTCACGGTTACATTTACCGTACCTGCTGCCTTTGCAGTCATTTCACCCGTTTGGGATATAGTCATAAGATCTTCATTGTCAACTTCATAAGTAAATTCTTCATTCTTGTATGATGAAAATAAAACATGCGGTTTAATCTTTGACTTAGTTTTTACAGGAAGCCTTTTATCTATAGAAACTACCAAGAAAGGCTTTCTCTGCTCACTATCTCTCATCTCCTGAAGCGTAATGTCATTATTGTTATTTTCCATAATTACATAAGAACCTGAGCTATAAGCATAAAATCTATAAAGATTATTGGCTACAAGCCCGCCTGTCTGCTGTACCATAGCTTTTCTTCTATCCGGAGTAAAAAATACCGCTACCTTTGCCGGATCAAAACCGTCCGGAACAGTCATCTCAGCCGTCAGATATTTATTCTCATCAAACTGAAAACTGTCAATATTCATTTCAAATGCAATATACTTCTTCGTACTTCCGTTATTAACCCTCTTTACAGCCGCCTTAATAATATCAGGCTCTATTTCTTCCGTTTCCAACTTAATACCTTCTCTTACAACCTGATCCTGAATAAAGACAGTAATGGTAGAACTGTAATCCTCACCGGAAACATCTGATTTAAGACTGCCCATTCCGTTTATCCTTCTTGCCAAAGCTTCCACCGTAAATTTAGCCGTCTTTGCACCGAAGGTTACCATAAATATATTTTCTCCGACTTTAGTGGCGGTAGTTGTATTTATAAAATAATCATCAACATTTGAGCGGCTTCCATCATTATATGTTGCCGTTACTATCAGCTTTTTACGATCTAAGGACTCAAACTGCTCCAAAATACCGCCATTGTATACAGCATCAAGCTGGGTAACCATTTTAGCTGTTACCGGTACATAAATTGTGCTTGTAAGGTTTTTATACTTAACTATAACTTCCTGCATTCCTACCTTATTCATAGTTTCTGTGGAAAGTTGAAAGTCTGTAACCGTCTTATTCGTACCATTCGGATAATAAGCTGTAACAAGTATGTTTGCTCTATTAATTGTCTGACCTTCAATTACAGCACCGCCATTATATGTAGCCGTAATATTAGTCGGCATAATATCAGTAGCCTTAATTACAACTTTATCACTATAACCCTTATAGCTTACTGTGATTACATTTGCACCGACCTGCGTAACTGTTTCAGGCGAAATTGTAAAACCGCTAGTAATCCTATCTTTAGTTTTATCGTTATAAGTTACCTCTACCGTTATTTTAGAAGTATCTATCCTTGAACCTACAACCAAATCAAGACCGGTATACTTTGCCGATATTTTAGTAATTGCCTTAGCTACACCATTTAATGTAAGCCTTCCTACTAAATTATTATATTTTACTATTACATTATGCTCTCCCGGTACTTTTACTTCAAGGTTTTCAAAGGTAAGATCTTTATTATTTACAGCTTTCTTATTATTATCGGTATATACTATACTTGCCTTAATTTTCTTTGTATCTACCATACCGCCGACAACTATATTTTTATCTCCGGAGTAAGTAACTTCCAGTTCCTTTTGTCCTATTCCTCTTATTTGAACTATTGTTGTTCTCCCTATATACTCTACTGTTATATTGTTCGGACCTGCTGCTTTTATCGCTTCAGGAGAAATAGTAAATTCATTATGTGAAACCGTTCTTTCCACATTATTGGCCGGAGGATTTTTAGAAACATCTTTGTATACGGCTTTTAGTATAATTTCTCCTTTTTTGATTGTATCTCCCACATAATATCTGCTTGCACCGTTCCAAGTAGCTTCCATTTTTTCAAATTTTAAATTTGTTTTAGATAGAGAGAGACTTTTTTCCAATACCTTATTATCTTTTATTTTATCTTTATTTCCATACTTCACGATAAGCATAAAAGAACTTGTGCTGTCAATAGGCACTTTATCGACTGAAAATGTGATGTGTGCTTCTTCTTCTTTTGGAAGAGGCACAAAATTATTTTCGCCGTCATATTTTATAGTAAAATTAAAGTCGGCTGTTTTAATTTCTTTACCGCCTAATACCTCTCCTCTTTCATTCTTTTCTCCCTTATACTCCGCCTCAAAAGCGACTACCTTCTTGTCTTCCTCCGCTTTTACCTTAACTGAGCCTGATAACCCGATTATCATTACAAAACAAAGTAAAATTGATATGAAACCTTTAACCTTATAATTTTTCATAACAAAATACTCCTTTCACAAATTTCATATTATTATGTTATATCGGCATTTCTTTACCATATTATAACCCTAATATATAATACCACAATCTTTTACCTCTTGCCAATTCTTTATTAAATTACTATAATTATTTTATTATGAATAAGAAAATATTATTTTTTGACATTGACGGAACTTTACTCGGCAGAAATGAATATCTGCCTGATTCAGCAGTCGAGGCAATAAAAAAGACAAGAGCCAAAGGAAACCTCTGCTTTATATGCAGTGGCAGAAGCCTTGCTATGCTTCCTAAAAAACTTATTGACTTAGGATTTGACGGACTAATCTGTGGTGGCGGAACTTATATTTCATTTAATAATAAAGTGCTTACAGACCACAGACTTTCTCCTTTAGAACTTTCAAGGCTCTTAGACTGGTTTGACGGCTCTGACCTCGGGCTTTTCTTTGAAGGAAATGACTATGTACATGTCCTTCCTATTAAACATTACAGCGACCCTTCAAAGCTTAAACTTTTGCTCAAGGAGTTTTCCGCTCCCCTGAAAGAAATCAGGCGTGATAACCTTAACGAGCTTAGTGTAGGCAAATTTTCCGGTATGGTAAGCCCTCTACAGTGGGATTATGCCCTGAAGATGGCTGACGACATAAAGGATTTTATGACCGCTATCATTCACAGAAAGCCGGACAAGGCTAAATTTACAGCTTCAAACACTCCTTCAGATACAAATTCTAATGAAGAGAAAAATGTTTGGGCAGGCTACGGCTTTATTGAATTTTTGCCAAACGGATTTAATAAAGGTGCTGCAATTAAAGCTGTACTTGGACATCTTAATCTTCCGCTTTCCTCAGCTTACGGCTTTGGTGACAGTGAAAACGACAGGGAGATGCTTACTTGGCTTCCTAATTCTGTCTGTATGGGCAACGGAGATGAAAACATAAAAAAAATTGCCTCGTATGTAGCCCCTTCTTTACTTGAAGATGGTATATACAAGGCAATGGAACATTTCAATCTCATTTAACCCAAAGCAGGTATTAACCTTAATTTAAGTTTACTTGCTGAATAATTCCTTTATAAATTCTCTTTCTTCTTCGGATACTCTACTTTCACCGGCTGCTTTGCTTTCTTCAGCTGCTTCTTTAATTCTCCTAAGGTTGAAATAACCTCTGGAGTGAGGAGCAGCTTTTGTTTCGCAGCTTTCTCCTTCACATTCGCATTCTTCTGCTTCACAGCAACAAAAGAAATGCTTATAAACAAAATAGCATACTCCTGCTAAAACTGCAATTCCGGCTATAGCTGAAAATATTCCTATTATTTTTTTCATAAATCCTCCTTTATATATAAATCTGTCTGTCATCCGTTCATCCCGTTATCACTCCCGCCTTAATAAGTTCTTTTTTAAGAACCTCTCTATGTGCGGCAGACATAGGTGTAAGCGGTTTTCTAAAGCCACCCGCATCATACCCTATGATATTTAGGGCTTCTTTTACAGGAATCGGATTTACATCCATAAACAAAGCATTTATAAGCGAAAGATATGTATTTTGAATTTCAAGTGCTTTCTTTGTATCACCCTTTATGAAACTCATAACCATATCATGCATTTGTGTCGGTATTATATGTGAAGCTACTGAAATAACTCCTTTTCCACCCATCGCACATACCGCTAATACCTGATCATCATTTCCTGAGTAAATGTCAAAATCAAGTTCTGCTGTAAGTGCAGCTATCTTTGCTATCTGAGAAACATCACCGGAGGCTTCTTTTACAGCCACTATATTCTTAATATCATTTGCAAGTCTGTATATAATTTCAGCCGGAATGTTAATACCTGTTCTTCCCGGAATATTATAAAGAACCGTAGGAATTTTTACTGCATTCGCCGTATCTGCAAAATGCTCATACAATCCCTCTGCTGTAGCCTTATTATAATAAGGTGATACTAAAAGAAGTGCATCAGCTCCTGCATCCTCAGCCTCTTTTGACATCTCTATTGCAGTTTGGGTACTGTTTGAACCTGTACCGGCAATTACAGGCACAGCTCCGTCTACAAATTTTACCGCTCTGCGGATAACATCTATATGTTCCTTTTCGGTAAGAGTTGCAGATTCTCCCGTTGTCCCGCAAATAACAAATCCATCTACTCCGTCTTTTAACTGAGCCTCTAAAAGCTCTTCAAGCTTATGATAGTTTACGCTTCCATCAGTGTTAAACGGAGTCACAAGAGCTGTTGCAACTCCCTCAAAAATCGACATTATCTCACCAGCCTCCTTCCAAGTTCCACCATCCAAGGATCGGCAGTCTTAGTCATTTTAAGTGCTTCAGCTATATCATAGTCCACAAACTGACCACCCTTCATACCTACAACACGGTTAGTTTTACCCTCTAAAAGAAGGTCTACAGCTTTTGCTCCGAACATACTTGCATATACTCTGTCCGTAGCACTTGGACCGCCGCCTCTTTGGATATGTCCAAGTACAGTTGCTCTTGTTTCCATACCGGTAGCCATTTCAATAAGTTTAGCCATTTCACCGGAATTACCTACACTCTCAGCATTTATAATAATATAATGTTTCTTTCCTTTTGATCGAAGTTCCTTAATTCTTTCTATAATTTCATCAAGTTTACCGTCATAGGTATCGGATGTAAGGATTTCCTCGGAACCGTTGGCTATACCGCACCAAAGAGCTATATAACCTGCTCCTCTTCCCATAACTTCAATGATATTGCAACGCTCATGTGAAGTTGAGGTATCTCTTACTTTGTCTATACATTCCATAGCCGTGTTTACTGCGGTGTCAAATCCTATAGTGTACTCTGTGCAGGCAATATCGTTATCTATAGTACCCGGAAGCGCTATAGTGTTGATACCTCTTTCTGCTAATCTGCCGGCTCCCTGAAAAGAACCGTCACCGCCTATAACTACCATTCCGTCTATTCCATGTTTTTTACAAATTTCAGCACCTTTATCCTGTATTTCAGCATTCTTAAACTCCGGACATCTTGCAGTATAAAGTACTGTACCTCCACGCTGAATAATATCCGATACACTTCTTGAGTTCATGTCAATAATATCTTCATCAATAAGACCTGCATATCCTCTTCTTATACCTTTTACCTGCTTTCCTGCCGCAAGTGCGGTACGCACAACCCCTCTTATACAGGCGTTCATCCCCGGTGCATCTCCTCCGCTTGTAAGTACACCTATTGTATTTACTTCCTTAGCCATTTCCTCTACCTCCATGAATATATTTTCTTAAAATATAAATTCCCCGCATAATAGTCAAAAATCTATAAGCTTTATTTTAATACAAAACAAGCTTACAATCAACAATAAGTTTTCAGGCTCTTAGTTTATTGCATTTTTACTACCACTTTCACATTTTCATCACCAAGCTTAGACTTTAACAAAGCTATTACAGGCTCTCTATAAGAAATTCCTTTTACTACATTTACCTGTTTCACTTGCTTTTCCTGCCTGCAATAAAGCATCACTTTTGCATTTCCCCTGTTCGCAACAAAAATTTCATTAAATTCAGCCTCAGCCTCTTCAAGCCTATTCCTGTTTTCAAACTGAAGCCATACTTCTCTTGGAATTTCCTCAAATGGAATTATTTTACCTGCAATCAACTTGGCATCTGTATTTTCTTCAATAGATGCCTTACCTGATATTACAAACTTTCCGCCTTCTTCAATAAGGTTTTTATATTTTTCAAAATCTCTCGGAAAGACTATTACTTCAATGCTTCCTACCAAATCTTCAAGTGTAATAAAAGCCATACGCTGATTATTTCTGGTAAGTTTGATATTAACTCCGCCTGCTATTCCTCCCAGTATATAATTTTTCTCCGCTCTTACATTTACTCTTTCTTCCTCTTCATCATAGGTAAAGTCCATAGAAGTTGCATTACATATATTTCTAAGCATATCTTGATAGTTCTCTAACGGATGTCCGCTCAAATATATTCCTATCATTTCTTTTTCAAATGCAAGTTTTGTTTCTATGTCAAATTCACCCAAAACAGGCATTTTAACTTCAAGTGCCAAAAGTTCTTCCTTAGGTGCAATATCAAAAAGGCTTAACTGACCTGCCATTTTACTGTGTTTTTCATGTGCTGTTGATTCAATTACTTGTTCATAAACAGCCATTTTCTCACGCCTTGTACCTGAAAGTCCGTCTAATGCTCCCGACTTTATTAAAGCTTCCATACCTTTTTTGTTCAAAATTCCGGAAAGTCTTTCTACTATATCAGACAGGCTTTTATAAGTTCCTCTTTCTTCCCTGTCCTTTACAATAGCCTCAGTTACATTTTCACCAAGTCCCTTGATGGCAGACATTCCATAGCGTATACCTTCTTTAACTGCTGTAAAATTGCCTTCTCCCTCATTTACATCAGGAGGAAGGATGGCAATACCCATATTTTTACTTGATAAAATATACTCCGAAACCTTGCCGGTATTTGACATTACACTGGTTAAAAGTGCCGCCATGTATTCTTTAGGGTAATAATATTTAAGATATGCAGTCTGGTAAGTTATAAAAGCATAGGCAGCGGCATGGGAACGGTTAAAGGCATATTTTGCAAAATCAATCATCTTATCATAAATCTTATTTGCTACCTGCTCTGAAACACCCCTTGCTACACAGCCCGGAATCCCCTTTGCCTCATCTCCGTAAACAAAGTTTTGCCTTTCTTCCCTCATCACACTGTCTTTTTTCTTTGACATAGCACGACGAAGCAAATCACTTTGTCCATAGCTGTAACCGGCAAGTTCACGCACTATCTGCATAACCTGCTCCTGATACACTATACAACCGTAAGTTGATTTAAGTATAGGTTTAAGTTCCTTACAATCATATTCTACTTTTGTAGAATATCTTTTACCGTTTATATAATCATCTATAAACTCCATAGGACCGGGTCTGTAAAGAGAAATTCCTGCTATAATATCTTCTATATTATCAGGTCTTAACTTCTTCATAAAGCTTGTCATTCCCGCACTTTCAAGCTGAAATACACCCTCAGTCTTACCTTCACTTATCATAAGATAGATATTTTCATCTTCCATATCTATCTTTTCTATGTCAAAATCTTCTTTGCCCGATTTCTTTCGCTTTCTGTTTACAAGTTCCACAGCCTTTTCTATAACGGTAAGGTTGCGAAGTCCGAGGAAATCCATTTTTAATAGCCCCAGTTGTTCTATGGTTTCCATTGTGTACTGGGTAGTGACCGCCCCGTCACTGCCTGTAGAAATAGGTACATAGCAGTCTACCTCTCGCTTACTTATAACTACACCGGCAGCATGAATAGAAGTATGTCTTGGTAAGCCCTCAAGCCTTCTTGACAAATCAATCAATTTCTTAGCTTCTTCGTTTTCTTCATAAAGCTTCATTAAATCGGGATTGTCCTTCAAAGCCTTGTCTATATTCATTTTAAGTTCATTCGGTATCATCTTTGCTACCTTGTCACAAAAGCTGTAAGGCAGGTCTAAGGCTCTGCCCACATCTCTTATAACCATTTTAGCCGCCATAGTACCGAAGGTAACAATCTGTACTACCTTTTCTCTGCCGTATTTTTCGGTAACATAGTCTATTACCTCCTGCCTTCTAAGCACGCAGAAGTCTATATCTATATCGGGCATGGTCACTCGTTCGGGATTAAGAAAACGCTCAAAGAGCAGGTTATACTTAATCGGGTCAACTCCTGTAATTCCAAGACAATATGCCACTATACTTCCTGCTGCCGAGCCTCTGCCCGGACCTACCGCTATATTATGTTCCTTTGCAAAATTGATATAATCCCAAACTATAAGGAAATAGTCCACAAAGCCCATATTACTTATAGTATCTATTTCATATTTCAGTCTTGCTCTTAATTCATTCTCCTCATCTTCTGCAATCCCCTCATATCTTGCCTTAAAACCATCCTCACAGAGTTTATTAAGATATGAAAGAGCCGTATACCCCTCAGGTACAGGATATTCAGGCAAATGATACTTACCGAATTCTATCTCTACATTACAGCGTTCTGCTATCTTTTCTGTATTTTCTATTGCTTCAGGAATATAGTGAAATATCTCTTTCATCTCTTCGGGAGATTTCACATAAAACTGTCCGCCCTCGTACTTCATACGGTCATCATCCGTTACAATCTTCTGAGTTTGGATACAGATAAGCACATCATGTGCCTCGGCATCCTCCTTATACAAATAATGACAGTCATTGGTCGCTATTAAAGGTATTCCTGTTTCAGCAGAAATTCGCATTAATCCTTGATTAGCAAATTTTTGTTCAGGAAGTCCGTGATCTTGAAGCTCTAAAAAAAAATTATTTTCTCCGAATATATCTCTTAATCTAAGAGCCTCAACTCTTGCTCCTTCATAGTCTCCCTCTCTAAGTTTGGTCGGCACTATTCCTGCAAGGCAGGCAGATGAGGCTATAATTCCCTCGTGATACTCTTTTAACAATTCATAGTCCACTCTCGGCTTATAATAAAAACCTTCCGTAAAGCCTCTTGATACAATCTTCATCAAGTTTTTATGACCTATATCATTTTCAGCCAGTAAAATTAAATGATTGTATCTCTTGGCTGATTTTTCAGTACCTTTTTCAAACCTTGAGTTTGGAGCTACATAGACTTCACAGCCAATAATAGGCTTTATGCCTTCCGCTTTGCAGGCTTTGTAAAATTCTATAACGCCGTACATAACACCATGGTCTGTTATAGCACAAGCATCCATGCCTAATTCTTTCACCCTTTTAACTAACTCCGAAATTTTACTTGAGCCGTCTAAAAGGCTGAATCCTGTATGTAAATGTAAATGAGTAAAGCTCATTATACCCTTCTTTCTATATCCAAACTGTCTATGTCCGGTTTTCCTCTGCTATTCGACTTATTTTATTTAATCTGTGGTTTACTCCCGACTTGCCGAGCGGTTCGCTTAGAAGTTCTCCAAGTTCTTTTAAGGTGGCATCAGGATATTCCATACGAAGCTTTGCAAGTTCTCTAAGTCCGGTCGGCAGTTTATCCAGCTTATTTATATTTTTCAAATAGTATATGTCGTCAAGCTGTTTTGCCGCTGCTGATGCAGTCTTTTTTATATTGGCAGTTTCACAGTTTACCTTACGGTTTACCTTATTTTTAACCTCTTTATATATCCTCACATTTTCAAATTTCATTAGTGAAATATGTGCTTCAGTAATTCCAAGAAATTCTGCCAACGCATCACTTTCTTTAATATAAACCGGATAATGATTTTTCCTTTTAACTAATTTCGCCTTAATATCAAGAGCTGAAAGAATAGCAATCATTTCTTCCGCCTGAGCCTTCTCTGTCACAACTATTTCAAAATGATAACTTTTTTCAGGATCTCCTATAGAACCTGCCGCTAAAAATGCCCCTCTTATAAATGATTTTTTACAGCAGTTGTTTTGCACAATTAAATTTGATACAAGCGAATAATCCTCTCTTATATTTCCGTCTTTATTTAAAAATTTAATTCCTGCAAGTACTTCTGCTGCAGGATTGTTTTTAACTAAAATTGTATATACAAGCGTTTTCTTTGCAATATTTCTGCATATTGACACTTCGCCCGTAATTCCAAAAATTTTTTCTAAAAGAGTGTAATATTTTCTGACCGTATATATATTTTCCGTATGAATAAAAAGTCTGTATTTTCCGGTTTCTGTAATTCTCACTCTTCCACAAAGAACTATAATTGCAGCCAATTCCGCTATTTGACAATGTCTGCCTCGGGGCAGATACTCTGTAAGTTCTTCTTTAACTTCTGATGAAAAGGACATATCAAATCTCCCTATGTTCTATCCTTGCCTTATATTCAGTATCCCCAAACCATTCAAGCAGTGCATTGGCAAGAGTTACAGACCTATGTTTGCCCCCGGTGCAACCTATAGCTATAACTAACTGGTTTTTACCTTCCGCCATATAGTTCGGCAGTAAAAAATCAACCATATCGGTGAGCTTTGAGAGGAACTGCCCTGCAGCCTCCGATGACATTACAAACTCATAAACTTCTTTATCATTTCCTGTTTTCTCTTTAAGTTCAGGTATATAAAACGGATTCGGCAAAAATCTTACATCAAATACCAAATCTGCATCTGACGGTATTCCGTACTTATAGCCAAAAGAAAGTATAGTAGTTACAAAACCATTATACTTTTCATCATTTATAAATATTTTATATAATTCACTCCTTAACTCTCTTGTTAAGAGTCTGCTTGTATCTATAATATAATCCGCATTTTCTTTTAAGAATTCCAACCGTTGTCTTTCTCTTGCTATGCCGGTTTCTATCCTGCCCGTACCTGAAAGCGGATGTGTTCTTCTCGTTTCCTTATAGCGTCTTATGAGACTTTCATCCGAAGCTTCCATAAATAGTATTTCTGCTCCTGCATTTTTCACATCCGGCAAAATTTCCACCAATTTATCAAGCCCCGAACCGCTGCGTATATCTATACCTATAGCACTATCCCTTTGTTCGTTTCTATTTTTAGTTATTTTTGTAAAATCTACAAGAAAGTCAATCGGAAGATTATCCACACAAAAATACCCTGCATCTTCAAGACTTTTAAGGGCAGTAGTCTTACCTGCCCCCGACATTCCTGTAATTATAACTAATTTCGAGTCTTTCATAGTATTTTTACCTCTGGATAGAGCTTCACTCCACTTTTTTCTTCAACTGTTTTCTGCACATAAGCTATCAGTTCTTTCACATCTTTAGCCGTGGCGTTATCAGCATTTATGATAAAACCGCTATGCTTTTTAGATACCATAGCTCCGCCTATACGAGTTCCTTTAAGCCCTGCTTCTTCTATCAGTTGTGCGGCATACCCTGTTTCAGGACGCTTAAATGCAGAGCCTGCACTTGGATAGTCAAGCGGCTGCTTGTCTTTCCTTCTGGCATTTAACTCATTTATTTTAGCCTGTATATCTTCCTTTTTACCTTGTTCAAACTTAAATTCGGCAGCAATTACTATCGCATTTTTAAGTTCGGAAACTATACTGTGACGGTAAGAAAATTCCATTTCCTCAGCTTTAAAATATTTTAACTTACTATCTACAAGTATATAAACACCTGCTATTACATCTTTCATTTCTCCGCCATAAGCCCCCGCATTCATATAGATTGCACCGCCTACGGAACCCGGTATTCCTGCTGCAAATTCCAAGCCTGTGAGTTCTTCTTCTACCGTAAATGCAGCAAGAGCCTCAAGTCCAAGCCCTGCTCCCGCTTTTATCACATCACCTTCAATCCTTGCTCCTGCAAGTTTACCTGAAAGATGAATAATTACATCTTTAACACCTTCATCAGACACCAAAAGATTGCTTCCGTTACCGATTACAAAGAAGTTTACTCCTTCTTTCTTGCATAACTCAGCTACTTTAAGAAGCTCATCAGTTGTTGTTATCTCCAAAAATATCTCAGCCGGACCGCCTATCTTAAAAGTAGTGTGGTTTTTCATCGGCTCATTCAAAAATATAGCTTCTTCACTTAAAATGTTTTGAAGTCCTTTTATAAATTCATTATTCATTATCCTATTTTTTCCCCCGCTATCATAGCTGCACAGCCAAACATCCCCGCATCATTTCCAAGGGTTGCAAGCCTGAACTCTTTATTTTTTAACGCATCCATTACAAATTCATTATAATACTTGGTAATAGCCTTAATAATTATCTCTCCTGCTTTAGACACGCCACCTCCTACTACAAATACCTCAGGATCAACTGTCTGAGCCATTCCGGCACAGGCGAATGCGAGATACCTGCCAAGCTTGTCAAGTACATCAAGACCTATAGCGTCTTTCTTCTTGGCTGCATCCAATACATCCTTAGCTGAAAATCCGTCAATATCAGCTAAAATAGTAGAATTCTTTCCTTCTACCATTTCAAGTTTGGCGAGGCGAACTATGCCCGTTGCAGAGGCATATTGCTCAAGACAGCCTTTTTTCCCGCAATTACAAGAAACTTCTTCATGCGGGTTTACACAAATATGACCAATCTCTCCTGCCGCTCCGTTAGCACCTGCAATTATCGTGCCATCTATAATTACTCCGCCACCTACACCGGTTCCGAGAGTTACCATAATAAGACTTTTATGCCCTTTGCCGCCTCCCTGCCACATTTCTCCGAGTGCAGCAGCATTTGCATCATTGGCAACCAAAGCCTTAATGCCTGTAAGCTTTTCAATTTCCGACTTAACATCAGTTCTTCCCCAGTGCATATTTACACATTGTGAAACAACTCCATCTCCGGTTACAGGTCCCGGAACATCTATGCCTATACCCTCACAATCCTTCTTAGAATATTCGTCTGTAAATCTATCCTCTATTGACCTTGCAACATCAGAAAGCACACTTTCCGGTAAAGTAGGTATTTCCCACTTGGAAATAAGTTCTCCTTTTAATGTAAACATTCCAAGCTTAACTGAAGTACCTCCTATATCCACTCCAAAACAAAACTTACCCATATTCTTCTCCTTCAAAATTCAATCTTTTCTTTCCTGTATCAATTACGGCATTGTTTTCATGCTATATTTTAACCAATTTTTTTTTTGGGGGGGAGTATAATTCCTAAATCGCTATATATCTCTGTTTTTCATTATGTTTGATGTTACCCTGTCATAAAACTCTCTTGCCGCATTATATCCCATCTTCTTCTGACGGTTATTTACTGCCGCCGCCTCACAGATAATGGCAAGATTTCTACCCGGACGGATAGGTATGCTGTGGCTTATAAGATTTACTCCAAGAATCTCAGTATACTGCTCTTCAAGACCAAGCCTGTCAAACTCATAGTCTTTATTCCATTCCATAAGTTTTACTATAAGGTCAATATTTTGGAAATTCTTGACACTTGCAAAACCGAATAATGTTCTTACATCTATAATTCCGATGCCCCTAAGTTCTATAAGATGTTTGGTTATCTCAGGAGCTGTACCAACTAGGGTATCTTCACTTATTTTCTTTATTTCAACTACATCATCCGACACAAGACGGTGCCCACGCTTTATAAGTTCAAGAGCAGCCTCACTCTTACCTATGCCGCTTTCTCCCATAATAAGCACTCCCTCACCGTAAATATCTACAAATACACCATGTATGGATATTCTGGGAGCTAACTGATGTCGCATATAACGGATTGCCTCTGCCATAAAAGCAGAAGTAGCCTTTTCGGTCCAAAGAATAGGAACTCTCTTTTCATTTGCTGCCTTTAACAGTTTTTCATGAACCTCTATTCCTCGACAGAAAATAAGGCAGGGAATCTTATAATCCATAAGCTTGGTAAGAACTCTAATACCTTCCTCCTGATCTTTTCTTTGAAGAAAGGCATACTCAACATTACCTATTACTTGGATGCGTTCTGAATCAAAATAATCAAAAAAACCTGCAAGCTGAAGTGCCGGGCGGTTTACATCTATATGTTTAATTAAAATGTTTTCTGTGTCTATATCCGGAGTAAGATTCTCAAGAGTCATTTTCTCTATAAGTTCCGATAATGGCACACTATACATACCTTCCATATTTTCGCTCCTTTTCCTTAGATATATTGGTTATTTTAGTATAGCATGAAGTGGTAGGGTATTCAAGAATTTCCCAAAATACCTGCTCATCTTCTCAGCTCCATATACATTCAAATGAAGCCCTCCGTCATAAGTATCCTTAGAATAATCAATCCCTATTTCGTCTGTTAAATCCAGATAATTAATATAGCTTAAACCATTCTTTTTCGCATAGGTTTTTATCTGCTCGTCCCATTCTTTATACCAATAAGGATAAAGTACCGGAGCTTTCATTAAAATTAGTTCCACATCATTTTCCTTACAAAGCTTCATCATTTTATCCAGATACTTGTAAGAAATCTCCGGTAAATTGTAATCAGCTAAAGGCTTCCCTGTAGGTACTTTATCCACAGGCTGTATCCCTTTATTCACAAGGTAGCCGTTCTGTGATACTATAGGTTTATTAAAAATATACTTAAAATCTTCTTCTTTTAACTCACTCCAACGGGAATGAAAACGAAGCAAAGGGAAAATATATGTGATGAATTTCTCCTCAGGAAGCATTGAAGCCTTTATCGCCTGAATTTTAGAAGCAGACCATTTCATACCGTCAAGAGTCATCCTATTGTAGCTTTCCTTTTGCGGTTCTCCGTATTTCATAGCAAGCACATTATAGACTACGACTTTGGGCTTTTCATACTTTAGCATTTCTTCTAAAAGATAGTATGACTGCCAAATTAGCTGATTTGCACTTCCTCTGATGTAGCTTTTAATTCCATACTCTTCCAGTAGCACCTTTGGTGAAAATGTTTCGTATACCTCACAATCCCCTACAAACAACACATCATGATTTTTCTCTTCTTTATAATATTCACCAACCAAGACACCTTCTGGAATATCATCTATGTATTTAGGCATAAGAAGCTTTTGAATAATAAAAAGAAGGGCAAAAGTTATAAATATGGCAGAAATTATATAAATCTTCCTTTTCATTCACCCTCCTAAAATCTGTTGTAAATAAACTGTGAGCTGTCATACCCTATACCATAAACTCCAAAAATCAAGATTGTAATAAAAAGCAGGGCAAGTAACGGATACCAAAGCACTTCATTCTTCCCTAGTATTCTATCCCTTATATCAATCTTTCTTGAAGCCATACTTGTTAAAAATATAACAATGACTCCAATTCCTATAACCGCATAATCAGCTACATTTATTCCTAAGTCGGTAACCAATACCCTATCCCAATTATTTACCTTAAATATACTAAAAAATGCCTTAAAAGCAGTACCCACATCCTGATAGCAGTCAAGCATCCTGATACTGCTCATTATAAAGACGGTACGCAGAGCCGAAAACGCATCATAGAGCCTAAACGGCAGATTTTTAACAGGTATAAACTTATGAAAAACCGCATATACGCCTTTAAGTTCATCTGAAATCAGTATACATATACCATTTAAAAGTCCCCATACCACAAAATTCCAGCCTGCTCCATGCCAAAGTCCTGTAAGAAACCATACAGTAAGAGCTGAAATGTAGACAGGCACACGCTTTCCTATATTTTTACCAAAATGCTTTCTTGAAAACTTAGAAAGCTTCAGCATAGGATTTGACACCGAAATCGGATAGAATACATAATCCTTAAACCAGCTACCCATAGTTATATGCCAACGCCTCCAGTATTCTTTTATATTTTTTGAAAAATAAGGTCTGATGAAGTTTTCCTCAACCTTTATACCAAGCATTTCAGCTATGGCTATGGTTATATCTATACCGCCTGAAAAATCTGCATATATCTGCACTGCATAAAACATAATTCCTAAGAACGCAAATGCTCCGTTGTAGGTTTCAGAATCGGAAATAATAGTAAGAACAGCAGGCATTATACGGTCTGCTACTACCATTTTCTTAAAATATCCCCATAAAAGCCTGTAAAATCCCCTGATAAAGTTTTTGTGATTATAATTATGTCTGATAAAAAGAGACTTTGACATAGCATCAAATCTGCTTATAGGACCTTGTATAAGCTGTGGGAAAAATGATATATAAAGGGCAAATTTAAAAAAGTTTCTTTCTGCCCTGTATTTTCTGCGATACACATCTACAAGGTAGCTTATGCTCTTAAATATGTAGAAGGAAATTCCCATAGGTAAAATAATATTAAGGGATTTTAGCGGTGTATTGCCTGTAAATTCATTGAATATAAAATTAATATTTGAGATAGCAAAATCGGAATATTTTACAACTATAAGAGTTCCTAAACTAAAAAATAAACCAAAATAAAGCCAAATTTTAGATTGTTGTAAAATTGAGGCATTTGACCTTTTGAGATTTTTTACTTTTTCTTCTGATATTTTTAAGTACAAGTTATCTGTTTTTAAAGTCGCAAAATAAACTCCGGCAGTAACCAGAGCCATATATATAAGATAAATTTTGTCGGCAAAAAAATAAAATAAAATACTGCCAACTAATAAAAACTGCCATTGAAACCTCTTAAATACAGTGTAATAGCAGACTATAAATATAATTAAAAAAAACACGAACTCATAAGATACAAATAGCATTTTTACTCCAATTTCTCCAGTAATGCCATAATAGCTTCTAAAGAGTTAAAATTATCAGGTGTAATCTCATTTGCAGGCACTTTTATGTCAAAATTTGCGACTATCTCCGATATAAGGGTTACTATATCAAATGAGTCAAAAATTCCGTTATCAATCAGATTTTTCTCATTTTCATAATCAATCTCAGGGTGAATATCCTGTAAAATATTAAGTAATTCCGTTTTATTCATGAGCAGCCTCTCTTATAAGAATTATTCACGCCATAGGTCACAGACCTCTTATTTGGCATAGTTCAGCAGGGCACACAGCTTTTGGTCGGACTATGGGGAATATTACCAAACATCTGCAAACAGTCGTAATTGGGATCCTACGGTTTAATCACGATATTTCACAAGACATATTGTGAACAATTTGTGTTATATTCAGATTTAACCATAACACTCCATTATAAATTTTTAAATGAATTTCACCAAAGCCTTTCTGTCTATTTTACCTCCTGACATAACAGGAAGGTTATCAAGCTTTGCTATTTTGCCCGGAACCATATAGCCGGCAAGTTTATTTCTAAAATATTCCTTTACTTTGTCAGGTCCTATACTACCCTCGTAGAAAAATATTATTACCTCTTTATCATTATCATAATGACAAGCTCCTCTTTCCACTCCCGAAATCTCATTTCCGCAGGCTTCTATCTCCTCAAGTTCTATGCGATAACCCCTGTGCTTAATCTGATTATCCTTACGCCCTGCAAAGTATATTTCTCCGTCTTCTCCATAATATCCTATATCACCTGTCTTGTAAATAAGTTTATACATACCATCACTTAGAGGATTATTAACAAACTTCTCTTTAGTTTTTTCTACATCTTTGTAATATCCAAGTGCAAGCCCTGTTCCACCGATACAGATTTCACCCTGCAAGTCTTTTTTGTCCTGCCGGAAAATCTCAGTGTCAGTTAACTGTTTTACTGTAGGGTTTCCTTCTTTATCAATAATGGAAATCTCTGTACCTTGTATCGACTTCACTATCTGGTTGCCTTCTTCATTCAATAGTAAAATCTCTGTATTAGGTAGTGGTTTCCCTATAGGTATGCCATTTTCTATGCTTTTCATATCTTCCACCACATAGTAACTGCTCATTCCTGTACATTCAGTAGCCCCGTAAAGATTGATAAACTTTACATTCGGGCAGGCTTTCATCCACTGTTTAAAATGACTTAACGGAAATACCTCACCTCCAAAGGCAATTATTCGCAGATACTTTGGCTTTACATATTCAAAGACAGAAAGCTTTGTAAATATAGTAAGAGCTGAAGCTACAAAGCAGATAGTGTTTATCTTATGCTCGTTAAGATATTCTATAAGCTTAATCGGTGCCATAAAAAGCTTTTTAGGGATGAAATAAGTGGTTGCACCGTATTTTAGAGTGGTGTAAACATCCTTTAGGCTTGCATCTAAGTATAACGGTGCCTGATTGCCAAAAATAGTGTTTTCGTCACATTCTAATATCTCTCCCAGTCCTTCTATATAGTCTATTACATTTCTATGGCTTGCCATAACTCCCTTTGGTACACCTGTTGAACCGGATGTAAATACTATATAGACCGGTTCTGTATCTTTGGTTTTTTGATAAATATTTAACAATACTTCATGGTCTATTTCTCCTGTAATTATCTCATCATAATTATAAATTTTACCTTTAAAACCCAAGCTTTCAGCCTTTGCTTTAGTATGTTTATCGCAAATCATCAGTTTTGATTCTGTTATGTCTATGATGTGGTTAAGCCTTGTTTTTGCCATTTCAAGGTCAAGTGCCACATAGTAATTCCCTGAACAAATTACTCCCAAAAGAGCCGAAATTTCCTCCGGGGACTTTTCCATAAAGACAAGGACAGGCTCGTTGTAAATATTTTTATCAGCTATGAAACTTCCTATTATTTCAGTTCTTGATTTAAGTTCTGAAAAGGTTAGAGAGGATGTTTCGCTTATAAAGGCGGGTTTATACGGGTAGTGGGCTGCTGTGGTGTATAGGTATGATAGTAGGTTTGTTGGGTTCATATTGTTTTATCTTTTCTTAGAATTCTATTTGATTCATTTTCCCTTATAATCAGTTCTTCAATTAAGTAGGCATCACTCATACAATGCATATCAGAGATACCTTTGCTCATAAGGGTGTAAACATCTGAGTGATAAAAGTAATCCAGGGCTTCTTCAACTGTTTTATTACGCTCTTTTGCATAAGCGACAACTATTCTGGCATATTTCTTCTGTAATAGGATTGGATGAGCATTCATACTTTATCACTCCTCTCAAAATGCAAGTATTCAAGAGATTTTTCTGAACGAAAACATATCTGTAAATTTGGTTTTTCATAACGTAGGCGGTTAATAGCCTCTTTCTTTTCAATGAGTCCATCAAAAAACAATTCAATAGTATTGAATACTTTATCATTGGCTACTCCACCAATAACAATATCATAATCAGACTTATCCTTACTAAGTCTGCAATTTACAACAAAATTCAGCCATTCTTCAGAATATGAATCAAAGTTCAATGCCTTTAGCTCAGTAAAAGCTACTTCTCTAAACTCATATACCGACACAATTCCTTCTTTACCTTCAGTCCTTAACTTTTTACACCAGTTTTCAGCCTGCTCCAGAATAGGAGTAGTATAAAAACCTTTTCCAAAATCTACGTTTAACCTTGAATGTTCTAAATCAGGCTTTGTTACCTCAAGATATGAGCCATGATATAAAATCATAATTCTACCCCTTTTCTCTTCATTAGTTCGATAATATCGTTTATGATATAGTCCTTCCCCTGGGTATGGAGCACATCATAGCAGGGTAAGATATATTCGTCTAAAATACCGGTAGTTTTTAACATATCATAGGTTACAACAGCATCTTTATTAAGCTTTGCTGCAACATTTTCTATACAAAATATAGCAAATTCTATTTCATTAAGACCATAGTCGGGATTGGTGTTTTTCATAGGGATACCTCTTTTTTCTTCTCTACTCTCTTACTTACAGTCCACTTCTCTGATATTCTCTTACGTGACCTTGTGTATTTTATCTTCTTTTCCATCTAAGCAAGTATTTTTTTAGTTTCCGGTAACAATACTATTAACTTTTTAGAAATTAAAACTACCTCCACATATCATCATATTAGACATATAGAGGTAGTTTGTCAATTTTTATATACTTTTATTTTTAGTTCCTAATACCATTTACCCTTACCAACCAAATATCTTTGCGATAAAATCTAAAATTAACCAATGCAATACTCTTCTTGACATATCATTATCTCCTCATAAAATATTTTCATCTATACAATTATCAATATAGCAGTTTCAAGAACTCTTCCAATCCTGAAGTTATTTTTTCTAACCTTTCAACTTCATAATCATAAAACATTATACTCTTGTTTGCAGTATTATAACAAATATAATTACCAAATGGATCAATTCCAAAGGGAATAACACCCTTCCCAAAATCTATCTGCATTGCATCATCAAAGCTATCTGCTTCTGTTTCGTTTGGATTGAACGAAAGAATCGCCCCAAGCAATTTCTCTTCTGTTTTTAACTTAAATTTAGGCTTTGATGGAGTTGCTGCATTGGCAATTTTTAGCAGTTCCCTCAAATCATCCGGAATGTGAATTTTGTATTTCTCTTCCATCTGAGATAAAGCATTCTCTTTTAAATCAATTTTATATTTCCATTCAATATTCATAGTCAACCTCTCCTATCTACTGTCACTCCCGCCTCCCCAAAGACTTCTACCTCCAGTATGGCGTGCAGCACTATGTTTATCTGCATCTACTAATTGCATTTTACCAGGTTCCTCATTATGATGCCAAGTCAATCCACTTATTCTTGGTTCACCCTTACGAATTTGTTCCAATTGTCGTGGTGTAAATTTTTTTGCAAAATTAGGATCTCTATCTACTCGTTTAGCTACTTCTTTGGTACAATATCTCATCTGTTCTGCATCAGATGCTTTTTGTAATTCTTTGGGCAAGTATATATCAATCTTAGATTTAAATTGTGGAAAAACACCTTCGTATTTTTCTCCATTAAGCTTAATTTCTTTTGAATCATACTTAACATCATTAATTGATTTTCCTTTCATGTTTTCATTAATAGTGCTTATATGTCTTGGCTTTGTTTCTTTTTCATCCATTTTATCAAAAAACTTTGGCTTTACATCCTTTCCTATAACTCCTGACTTTATCTTATTAGTTGAAACCTTATCCATATCTTTAAAAGCCTTGGTTATACTTTTCATAGAATCGCTAAATTCCTTAAACATTTTACCTCCTTCCCTTACATTAAACCATGCTTATTCATATAATTAAGCCATTTTAAACTCATGTCTTCAAAATCAACATCCTCTTCTGCCCTAGTTTCAAGAATATTTTTTACTACTATGTTCTGATATATTCTATCAATTTTTGCGAGATGTCTATCAATTTTGCTTATAAGAGTATCAGTCCACTCCCTAATATTCTCAGCTTCAAAAGCTGCTAAAAAGGCAGAATCACAATCTCCATATGCCTCAAGTACATATTGTTTCACTACATCTTCATCAATTTTTTTATTAGACTTAACCATTGATAAAAGTTTAATTTTTAATTCTACTGATAATTTTTCATATTTTAAAAGTCTTTCTACATTATCCTTAGCTTTTCTGTCAAATCCTTTTCCCGACATCATGTCTACAAGATACTTTAATATTTCACTTCTTGCATCAATTACATTAGTATCTTTATGATCTTCATAATATCCACCATGTGAATCTTTTTCTATATGACATAAAACAGGCTCAAGCCAGTCATTATGATAAACTGCAGCCACTCCAACAGGCAATTTGGCAACTTCATTAATCTGATTATCCGTAAGGTTTGCTGCCTTTCCTACCAGCTTTCTATCTTCATAATCCGGCAGTCTAAGCATAATTTTAGTATTCGTATTCCTTATTACAGAAGCATCTAAAAGTCCCGGTGCCTGATCCACAATTATAAATCCTTCACCATAAGTTCTTACCTCTGCAATTATATTTGACAGCATTTCTACAGATTTTCCTACCAAATTTGCTCCTTCTGCTGCTCCTGTTGAACTAGCATCGGATTTCAATAGATTATGAGCTTCTTCTAGCACTGTCACATGGGAGAGTTTCTTATTCATACCTCCGGCATTAACTCTATGTTCCTGAAGTTTCATAACTAATATTCCCATAATAAGGGCTTTAGTATCCATCGCTCCTACCCTACTTAAATCTACTATTACATTATTATCAAACAACTCATCCCCGGAAAGTTCATAATTTGTAAAAATTCTTCCATTAATACCATTCGTTAAAGATTTAACCCTTGTCAATAATGCTCCCGAATAGTTACTTTTAACTTCTTCTGAAAATGCAGAATTCTTAACAACATCTTGTAACATATCCAAAACATCATTAAATGTCGGAAACAACCTTTCTCCAATAATATTTTCTGAGCTATTTAAATCCCAGCCTACATTGGAGTAGGCTTTTTCTACAGCCTCCTTTAATACAGCCGGCATAGCTGCATACATAGGCCAGCAAACATTAAATATTTCAATCAGCTTGTCTATATGCTCTAATACATGTATGTCTTCCGGAAAACTAAATGGATTAATTCTAAGCATTTCTGTTTTGTTTGGATTAGTTCCATATACCCTTACATCTTTTCTGTTTCCAAAAATATGCTTATACTCACCCTTAGCTGGTTCAATAACCAGGAAATTTATTTCCTCATCATCCAATTTTTTTATTAAATTATATACTGCATTAGATTTTCCTGAACCTGTCGCTCCTGTAATAAATGTGTGCATAGCAAGGTCATTTACACATAGTTTAACCTTAGTATCTTCATCAGAATTCATGTGATAGATATTACCTATTTCTATCATTTTTTTACTTTTATTCTGAGATAAGGTAAAAGTATTTCTTCCAAATGCTACGCATTCAGAAACAACAACACCTGTAACAGACTTTTTAGGTATGCCTAAATGTAATGCCAGCTCTTTTCCGCTAACTACCGAAACTGCTGTGACCTTATTTTTATTTGTACCACAATATAATTCAAAAATCGGATGAAGGCAATATTGCAAATATTTTTTAATCTCAAAAAGTCTGTCTTTATCATCCCAAGTAGAAATATTAGCTGATTCTACAAAGGTATTTTCTCCACTAATTAACGACTTATATGTACTTGCCGCCATACTGGAGTATCCTGCATTTTTAGCCAAAAAGTATGATGCAACCGAAAATACTCCATAATTTTCGCATTTTTTAATTCTCTCTAAGTGCAAATCAATTTGAGAAAGTAACTGTTTTACACCTTTATTAATATACTCAATCTGTAATGAAGTACCTGCTGAATCACTTGATGTATCAGTATTAGTATTTGTACTGCTTTTTGTCTGTTGCCTGTTGGTTGATTCAGTTGAAGTATTTGTCTTTGAACTACCAGTTGTAGTTGTTTTAGACTTGTTGGCAGATGTATTAAAACCTATTGCGTTACTAATAGCTTCCGTGAATGTTTTTCCTACTGAACCGCCTAACGAAAAAAAACCTAAGAGTTTAAGTCCACTTGAAATGGTTGCCGTAATAGCTTCAGATGTACTAGAAGAAGTAGTTCCATTCACTCCAATAGAACCACCTATTGTCTTAGCTGTACTCTCTGAAGTTCCCAATGAAAGCGATTTTGATTTACTGCTTCCATAACTATCTGATAACCCTTCACTTATAGAAGTCGACACTCCTTCCGAATGATTTTCTGAAAAGTTTTTAACTGATTTTTCAAAAGGTTTCAATGATGAATAAAGCAATTCCAGTTCAGCCT
>CAUTOC010000012.1:0-55543 GCA_963539695.1 uncultured Catonella sp.
TTCAGCCTTTATTTCTTTAAGTTCATTTTTAGATATTGGATTTGCTATTATAAAACTTGAAAAAGGGATACCTTTCATTGAATCAATCAATTTTTCAATCCCTTGGACAAACTTGGAATTATCCTCAGCTTTATCACTTCTCTCCCCTGCAACACCCGATACAACAGATAAAGCATTTTTATCATTATAAAGGCAATTTTCAATTACTTTTTTACTTTCATTATTTTCCAACAATATATCTTTTAATAGTGCCATACTGCCCGGAAAATTTCCACTAAATCCATTATATAACGATTCAATTCCAAGCCTTAAACTACTGCTATCCTCTTCCTTACATATCCCAATATACAGCTTAACTTCCGAACCATCTGAATCCAAAATCATAACCAAATTAACTCCCAAAGAGTATACCATATTATAAATATTGGTTAATTTTTGTAGAACATTTTCATCTTTATCATATACAATCTTCTCTACTTTAATTAATCTAAGATCTTGTCCAATCTTTTTGGTTAGGAATTCCCCTGTAACCGGAACAATGTCCAGTTCCGACAAATTGTTTATATAATTTCTATAAACTATATTATCAGCCATTTCAAAAGCATTATATAAATCTTGTATTTTTCTTTCATCTAGCCTACTACCAGTATCAGCCATAAATATCCCTCCTCATCCTATCATTACTTAAATATTTTAATCATCATTATTATAAATAATAAAATAAGTACAATTACTGCCATATACTTTACACCAGTTGGTAAGTTTGCAAAAGCATCATTATTCTGTATATTTTTATGAAAATCTGCGTCTGATTGTTCTTTTTTATCTGCCAGCTCTTTATATGCAACCGGAGCTACTTCCATTAAATGGTACACTAATTCTTTAGAGAATTCCTTCCTCAAGCAAAGAAAAATTTTTGCAACATAATTAGTATTCCACTGTGTCCTGTCTCTTTCTATCTCAAACTCACCCGAATATTTTTGATACAAAATATCTTCTCCAAGCTCATTTTCAACATAGTGCAAGTTCTCAGCAAAGTTACCATCTCTCATATCCGGATTTGAATTCAAGATCGCCAACATTTCTTTTCTGACCATCCCAACATCATTCTGCATTACATATTCCTTTATTTCACTAAAAATCATACCTAGCCTCCTCTTAAATCTCCAGTAATGAAGCCACTTCTTTTATAAAAGTTTCTAACCATTCTGAATCCTTTTTATTTTTTTCATACCTTTCATTAAGTAACTTCTTATTATGAGTTAATTTATTCATTTCCTCAAACTCTCTTCTAACGGTAGCAGTAATGTCATTTAAGTGTTTCTTTACAAAATCTTTCATTACTTTTTCGCGTTTTTCAGCCTCTCCTATTTCACTATCAACTTTATCTAAAAAATCCAGTAATAATCCGGATAATACTTTACGAATAAAATCCTTTAATTTAACTGCCTGTTCCTTTTTGTCTACAATCTCCCATCCATCATCCACATTTAAGAATCTAAGAACTGAATTCCACCAACCCGATTTTTCTCGTTTTACCTTTCCGGTTACAATTTCAGTATTAAATTTATCATCAATATTTTTTAAATCTTCCAAAGTAAGCGAATTAAAAGCTGAAAGTTTTTTCACTGAATAACTTCCTATATTTAGCATATTATTTCTATCCATTTCTCGTATATAGGACTGATATTCACCGAAAATTTTCTTGCACTTCTCATAAAAATCATTTTCTAATGAATGTTTTAAACTTATCTCTGTCTCTTTGCCCAAATTTAATAATTTCTTTCTAAATTCACTTAGATATTGATCAAGCTCACTCTTTTTTACTATATCCGGAAAAACATAACCTAAGTTATTAATCTCTTGAGTTGTTTTCTCTTTTATTTTTTTTGCTGCAGAAACATCAAATTTAAGTGCATCTACTTTCTTCTTAAATTCATCTAATTTCTTATCCTTTTCCAATGAATTTATTTTTTTTTCAAGTTCTTCTTTGGTCTTATTTAATTTTTCCTCCGACTCAGCAATTTCTTTCTCTACCTTACTCTTCATTCCCAGCTCTTCTACTCTTTTCATAAAAATATCATGCATATTTTTTATTTTTACTGCTTGAGCATATTTTTCTATATAGTTTGTTATTGCATATTCAAGTGCCGGAATCCCAGAATTTATCTCTGCAACTCTTTCATTCAATTTGTCTCCTCTATATTTTTCTATTTCATCACTAAATTCTTTTATTTTTTCTTCTGAAATTGGTGCATATTTAAATAACCTCCTACTGGCTCTGTTAAACTTCATTATCCCACTAATACAGTCATCTTCTTCCCCATCATTCATTTCTGCCCCTATGTTTTTCATTCTTATTAGTTCACAGGTAAGTGCATCTACTAAAAATATATTGGGTTCATTTATACCTTTCCCTTTTAAGCGTTCTTTAATCTTCTTAATAATGTCCTCAGACGATTCTGTATCCGGATTAATTTTACTCATCTTATTACATACAAACATAATCCTGTCTCTTGCACGTTTTCCTATGGACGAAGTATTTATCGTCATTGCAATAGTTTCAAGCAAAGAATCACAAGCTTCATTCTGTATTGAATCAGGGTTAAATATAAACAGTATAATATTACTATTTTCATTTCTAATGGCTTTTTCCATTACTTCCCTGTGATGTGTATCCTCTGCATTATTAGGTCCTGGTGTGTCTACAAATACAACATTTATTTCGTCTGAAGGTATATTGGGTATATTTCCCATTATATCAATTAAATCAATATTTTTATCTCTATTTGCTCTATCGTTTAACTCAGTAATAAGTTTCAAATCTGCAACCTGATTATTAACTATTGTTTTACCTTTATTATCCTTACAAGTTACCATAAAGTTTTTATAATCATCTCTATCTTTAACTCTTGTTATAGTAGCTGTCGTTGCCTGATTGGCTCCCGGCAGTATTTTTCTTCCTATAATTGAGTTTATTAAAGTTGATTTTCCACTACTCATTGGGGCTATTACTACTATTTCAAATTCTGAAGAAATAGTAGTATCAAAAGCTTCGCGTATTTGTGGATCTTTCAGTTCATCAATAGGTGAGTTTACAATTTTATTAAACTGTTTTTTTAACAGTTCCACTTTATTTTCACTACCTTTAGCCGGTATATGTACTAACTCTATTTCTTTAAAACACTTCAGCCCATATTTGCCTTTAGCATATTCTATGTCTTTAAAATCGGGCAAAGTTCCATTAAATTCTAAACTCAGCTTCTCTGATGAATTAAAATATTCAAAAAGTTCTTGAAACAATCCTTTCCAATCCCCAATCGGTTCTATCCATTCTTGTAACCTCTTATCCTGCATATAATAAAAATTTGACTTATTATCTATCTTTTTATTATTCAATAAAAATTCCGTTTCTACTACATATGGGTTATATTTAATTTTTACCTTATTCATTGTTTTAAACTCCTTTTAATCTTTTACTTTATATTGATTTAATAAAATTACTTACTACATGGACTTCAACATAATTCTTTCTAACCTCCTGTGAATATTATTTTATATTACTTAATTTGGAATCTTAATCTTTATATCTTCCACTTTCAGATTAAGTCCTGATAAATCTTCAACTTGACTAGATATTTTATCTATATATTTGGGAATTATCCTTTTTTCATTTAATATATCAAAAATCAACTTAATACAATTTTTCTTCACATTCTCATCTAACTCTTCATTTAAAAGTTTTAATAATTCATAAACAAATACATTATCCTGTGTTTTTGGTAAAGCCTGCTCATTTATTATTTTTGATATATCCATATTTTTTAATTCTACCTTTAACTCTAAATCTAAATCCATCTTTTTTACCTCCAACTTTTCTAAATAATTATAAACTTCTATACTTCTAATAGCTTTTCTCTTTTTAATAAAAAAGTTCGTTAAGTCATCAATACCTTTCATCACTCTATTTCCAACATTCAATATCCACAATCCTTGTTTTTTTACTAATATATCCCTAACTATCGGAATACCATTTAAGTGTTTTTTTGCCAAAACATCCATTTTTTCAGAATTGTAGCTGATATGTGTAATTATAATTTCTATATTACTTCCATATATTTCACTCACCTTCTCATCTCCTTACAATTAAGTTTCCAACTTATAACATTTTCATACCTACTCCACTACCTCCACATTCTCCCCCTGACTCCTTAACCACATCTCAATTCCCTTTCCAAACACTTCAGCTTGTACCGTATACACCCCATTCTCCTCATCTAACACCTGCGCTGTAGGCAATCTGTCAAGTACCGCATCTATGTCATATCCCTTATATCTAAACTTTATCCTTGTAATCTTTCCTCCATACATAAACTGGATTCTTTTCCTAAATTCCCCTTCCTCAAACCTACTACTGTAAGGGATATGGAATTTCTCACTGCAAACCTTCAAATCTTTAATTCTGTCTATTCTATATATAGTAGGAAAAGAGTCATTTATCACATCAAAGTTTTTCCTTACTTCTTTATCATCTATAAATGCTGCCAGGTAAAAATAATACTCTGAGAACATAATTGCTACTGGTTTTACTTTTCGTTTAACCATTTTCTTATCTTTTGACCTGCAATAGTCAAGTTCAATGTACTTGTTCTCTCTTATTGCCTGTCCTATAGCCCACATTCTTTCAATAAAATCCGACTTATGGCGTAGTTCTACATAGTGGAACTCCTCATTACGAATCAAGTCCTGTACCAGCTTTTGATTAGTTTCGGGTACACAGCAGGTAATCAGTTTATCCAGCAATTCTACCATCTTAGTCTTTGTAAATGCTCTGCTATCAAGAAGTATCTTACAAAGTGCCAAAACTTCGCTATTGTTTAGACGTATTTTATATATGGTTTCAAGTTTATAGCCCTTCTCTACCCTGTCATATACAATAGAGTTTTCTATACCTGTACGCTCAGCATCAATATCCAAAAAATTCCTAATGTCATCTATATCTCTTTGTATGCTTCTTTCATTTACACCATAATACAGCGCTTCTTCTGATTTGTGGATAATACAGCCATCCATTAATTTGTCATATATTTGTAGTATCCGCTGTATTTTATCACCCTTATTTTCTTCTATCATTATGTCTCTCTCCCCTTTTAATAAGCTCATTGTATCATTTGAGATAGACACTATATGTCATTCTAACTATCTTTTTTATTTTTCTTTAAATTGATACGGATCATCCGGTAATTAGTAATAGAATAATATTTTAAACATAAAAAGCACTTGTTTTAAAATTGCTCAAAACAAGTGCTTATTAAACCTCGTTATTCTTTTGTTGTTGAAAAATAAAGACACTAAACCTGTCTGTCTGTCTGTCTGTAAAGATTATTTCACTGTTCATTCCCCTTGTAAACCCCTCAAATATTTTATCCCAAATTATTCACGAAATATCTTCAGAAACACATAATCAAGCCAAAGGTTTGAAATTATGTGTTTTAGAAAATGTTTGATAATACCGCCCATAGTCACAGACCGAAACAGTTTATCCTACAGTACTATACAGAATAAGAGGTCTGTGACCTATGGTGTGAATAATTAGAGTTTATGTATATATTTTACCATAGTTATAAGATATTGCAAGTAAAACCAAGGCAACCTTTCTATTTTCCCACATACTTTCCCTGTTTTATTAAAAATATTTTCAGCTTCCAGTAATAATACCATTTAGTTTTAGACATAAAAACGCCTCCTAGTCCATAATATCAAACCTAAAGAGGTGTTTTGTCATCTTTTATTTACTTTATTAAATTTCAGAAATATTTAATCTCTTTAAGAATTCTTCAAACTCACTTTCAGTATATGTATGTACCTCTTTAAAATATAAACTTATATATCTATCTAAACCAAACATTCCAAATTCTTTACCTGCTTTTTTAGACAAATGCTTTCCTATATCTGCACGATAGGATGAATTTTTACTCTCATTGTATATTAAAATAAATTCATCTTTTTTTCTCATGTCTGAAATATTTTTTTTGCAGATATCACAATAAATATTAACAGAAGCCTTGATTTTTAATCGCAAGTCTTTACCTTTACCTTTAAGATCTCCATTTTTGAATTCCAAAAAATAATGTTTATCATTATCTAAAATCATTAATCCATCTGTGGATTTACAAGACTCCTCTGATAGTCCTAATCCATTTAAATACAAAGTCTTAATTTTATCAAAATTATAAATTTCACACTCACTTTCAGACATATACTCAACATTTGTTGAATCTTTAGAAATCTCTTTTATTGTTTCAATGCAGTTTTTATACTTTTCAAGACAGTTTTCATTATTCGTCATCACTGTCATACCTCTTATTTTCTAAAACTTGTAAAGGTCTTGCTAATAATTTATATATTTCTTCCAAATCGTTATTCACATTCTTAAAAACTGCACTTTTCTCATCTAAAGCAGCAAGATAATAGTTACATTTATCTTTAATTCCATGACTTTCCGAAAAAACTTCAATTGCATTCAAAAAGTATGGACTATGTGTTGTCAATAATATATGTAAATCAAATTCTTTTTGAAGCAATACTATTAATTCAGCAAAAATAAGTTGCCATTCAGGATGCAGATGTATCTCCGGTTCATCTAATATTATAGTTTCTTGCTCACTTATAACTCCATTTAACAACAATTCTTTTAAAATAACAAATGTCTTAATTCCGGCAGATAAGTTTTTTACATTAAGAGTCTTATCCGTATCTTTTAATTTATATTCTACCTCTCTTCCATTAAACATTAAATTTCCTGAAGAAACAGAATTAAGTTTTTCAATTATGTTGTTAAGTTGTTTTTTTGTCATTATTTCTTTGAACACATTCTTATCGTTCTCACGAAATATCTGTTTTAGTAAATGCTGTCTATTTATATTGGCTGCACTATTAAATGTTTTAATTATAATAGGATTTAACTCATCTAAAATAAAAGGATTATCAATATATATTACTTCTTTGTTAAGGCTAAATTCATTGGATATCGCACTAATAACATTATCCCTTATTTCTGATTTTATTATTTTATCTTTGATTTTTAATTCTATTTCTGCATTTGAATCCGAGAAAATATTACTTATCTGCCCATTAAATCCCTGTTTAAAATCTTTTTCTAAAATTGACTTAGTAAACTCATTTTGAGATATTTCTATAATTTTGTATATAGATTCTATCAGTTTTTGCTTATCAAAATTATCAAATGTAACATCTTTTTGAGTTGTGTTATTCACTAATATATCATCAATCTTTTGTTTAATACCTTCCAGGCTGCCATTTGCATCTATCTTTACAACTTGTTCAACAATATTATCAATATCAAATATATCATCATCTACAAAAATATTGAAAAGGTCTCCTACTATTAATCGTTCAGCATTTTCAACAATATCCTCTATTGCACTTATTCTTTCTTTGTCTATCCTTTTATCAAGTTCATACAGGCTGTTAAACAGTAAGAACAATATCTTACCTACCGTACTTTTTCCTGTGTCATTTTCTCCTGCAATAACTGTTATTCCATCTATTTTTATATCTGCTTCTTTTATCTTCCCAACATTTTTTATTGTAAGCTCCATTATTTCTCTCCTGTTTTTTAAGTCTAACAATAAACTTTTCATTTCTTACTTTTTAGGTATATTGTATACTTATAATATTAAGCAAGCATTAAGATTTTGTCAATTTTTATTTGCTTTATCTTACCCCCATTCCTCCATTAACAAAAAATCCCTCACATTAAAATGCTTTATCCCATTTCTGCTCATATCAAATTCATCCATTGACAGCACATACTTAGGATAATTGTCCTTAATACTTTCATATACACCAAACTCTCTCTTTATAGTGTCCTCTGTAGGCAGAAGATAAGCCACTTGAATATACAATTTATCCCCTGCTTTCTCTGCAATAAAATCTATTTCCTTTTCTCCCGCTTTACCTATGGTTACATTATACCCTCTATAAAGCAATTCCATGCAGACTATATTTTCAAGAAGCTGATCCATATCTCCGGTATTGCCGCCGTACACCGCTTCTCTAAGCCCATGGTCAGCTATATAGTACTTTTCATTTATGGTTAATATCTTTTTACCTGCCAAATCCTCTCGATTAAATCTATAAAAAAGATAAGCATCCTGACAAGCCTTTATGTAGTTTAGCACTGTTTCAGCAGCAACCTTTCTATTTTCACTTTTTAAATAATTTGATACACTTCTTGCACTAAAGGTATGACCTACATTAGCCATAACAAAGGCTATTATTCTCTCTAACAGTTCAACATCTCTGATATTATTGCGTTTCACAACATCTTTTAATATTACGGAATTATACACATCCCGCAGATACTGCATAGAAGCCTCTCTGTCTTTATTTATATTCACAAGGAATGGCATTCCTCCAAAGTCTATGTATGCCTTAAATTCCTCAGAAATACTAATATCATCTTCACTCTGCTTACGACTTTCAAGGTATTCTCCAAACGAAAATGGGTAAATGACAAATTCAACATATCTTCCACCAAGATAAGTTGCAAGTTCTCCCGAAAGAAGCTTAGCATTAGAGCCTGTAATATAAATATCACAATTATAATCCACTCTCATTGAATTTATACATTTTTCCCAGTCAGCCACTTCCTGAATTTCATCTAAAAAAATGTAGACTTTATCCTTTATATTTAACATTCTTTTACAAAGTTCTTCATATAACGCCTTGGCAGTACAATATTTCGCATTTGCAAGAAATTCAAAATTAAATGAAATAAACTGCTCTTCTCTAATTCCATTTTTACCAAGTTCGTCTTTGATAAACTCAAGCATAACGGATTTGCCGGCTCTTCTTAATCCCGTTAATACCTTTACTACATCTTTATCTATAAATGGGCGTATTCGCTGCATATATCTTTCACGTTTTATCATACCGATTCCTCCGTAAAAATCTTGTATGATAATATTATATGCCAGTTACAACTGATATTCAATGTGTTTTTTATATTTTGTCAGTTATAAGTGATACTTTTTATCTTTTTTATATTTTATCAGTTATAACTAATACTTATATTATCTTTCACCATTTTATTACCTATACTCGATACCTTTTCCATGTCCTCACTCTCACCACTTGTTGTCTATAAGCCTCTCCTACCCCAAATACTCCCTCAAAAACGGCGAAACCTCTTTATCCTTACCATACAAATTTTTCGGATAGGTAATCATAAGCTCCTTCTTTGCCCTTGTAATAGCCACATAGAAAAGCCTTCTCTCTTCTTCTATATCCGACTGTCTTATAGCTTTTTTGTACGGAATTATCCCCTCTACCACTTCAGGGATATAAACCTTTTCAAACTCAAGCCCTTTACAGCCATGCATGGTTGAGATAACTACTGCATCCCTATCGGTATTTTTATTTTTCTCAAACTCTTCTTTCTGCTTTTTATTAAAGTCTTCTATGCTTTCCTTCCACTCCTTCAGGGTATTAAAAGGCTTTGCAGCTTCCTCAATTTCCTCTAAGATTTCAAATAACTCATCTGCATCTATATGTCTTTCATCTGCATAATCTGTTAAAAACTTATCATAGCCTATTACCTTACGAATATAATGGATTGCCCCAAATGGTGAAAGTTCAGCAAGTTTTGCAAGATGAAACTGCAAGGTATTTATTCTTTCAGCCATCCAGTTACGCCCTTTATAAGCTGCTGTCCATTTGATAAAACTTACAAATTCGACCTTATCTTTATTAAGTACAACTGCATCAGCAAGACTTTCTCTTGTAAGATAGCGGTTCGGGCGGTTCATTATATTTAAAAATCTGCTCCTTGCCCTGTCTCCATTTGCTATTTCAAGATAATCCATTATATTTTTTGCTATAAAATGATTATAAATGCTTGGAGCCATCTCCTTCATAATAAATGGAATATTATACTCTATAAGCTTGGCTACCACAGGTCTTGCAGCGATATTTGTCCTATATACTATAGCCATTTCAGAAAACGGGATACCTGCCTCGTGTGACTTTATTATATCCTTTACTATAGCAGTATCTTCAGTTCTTCTGTCAGTAAAGCTTTTGATAACCGGCAGATTTCCTCTTATACCCTTTGCTGCAATTATCTTCTTATCAAAGCGTTGTTTATTTTTATGAATTACGCTTCCTGCAAAATTTAGAATTGATTCTGTAGAACGATAATTTTCATTTAATAAAACCTTCTTACAATCAGGATAGATTTTCTCAAATCCTAACATAATCTCAGGCTTTGCTCCTCTAAAGCGGTATATACTCTGGTCATCATCACCTACTATGAAAATATTATTAAGTGGCTTTGCCATCTTCCTTACCAGTTCAAACTGAAGTTTTGATACATCCTGAAATTCATCTATAAGAATATACTTAAACTTACTCTGCCAAGCCTCAAGGATATGAGGATAATCATTAAACAGCTTGTCACAAAGCAACATCATATCATCAAAATCAATCAGCCCTCTCTCCTTCATAAAGACTTCATAAGATTTAAATATATCTCTAAATGCTTCCTCCGGGCAGTTAAGCGAGTAATAATTCTCTATGGCTACTCCTTCAGATTTTACCCTGCTTATTTCACCGATTATATTTTTGATAAAATCCTTCTCATCACCCTCTTCAAGGTCTAAATCTCTGATTTTTTCTTTTAAGAAATTTCTTGTCATTTCCTCAGTAATTATCTGATCTACTCCATATCCGTAAGAAACCCTCAGTATCATAAAAAATACCGAATGAAAGGTGGCAAACTGTACTCCCTTAGGCTCACCCATCAATTTTACAAAGCGTTCCTTCATTTCCATGGCTGCCGCCTTTGTGAAAGTTATAACAAGAATTGTCTGTGGTGCAATCTTCATTTCTTCCAAAAGATAACGCACCCTGCCGGTAATTACTGCCGTTTTTCCTGAGCCCGGCCCTGCAAGCACCATCATAGGCCCATCTACATGCCTTACTGCTTCTAACTGTGGTTTACTGTACTCCACATTTCCTCCTATTATTTCAAAAAACTATATTTTACAAGGATTGCGAGAAGCGAAACTGTAGCAATCCTGTAACAATAAAATCCCAAATTATTAACTCCACAGGCCACAAACCTCTTATTCCGCATAGTTCAATAGGATACGCCATTTTCAGTCTGAGAGTTTTGGGATAGTACCAAACATCCTGTGATACATCGTAATCTAGTGCCTATGGCATAATTACGATATTTCACAGGATGTTAATAACAATAATATTTCTAAAAAATATTCCCTTACAAGCAAGTTTATCACTAGATTCACTGCTCGTAGCTAAAATTTAATATTAGCCCTCAACAGCCTTACTAAGCTTTTCTATACCTATTCTTACTCTTCTTAGGCTTTCTTCTTTGCCAAGAATTTCCATTATCTCATAAGCACCGCCAGGTGTCATCTGCTTACCGGAAACAGCGGTTCTTATAGGCCAAAGTCCCTGTCCGTTCTTTATACCCTTATTCTGAATGTAACCCATAAGTACAGCTTCCACACCTGCTCTTGAATAATCATCACTTGCTTCAAGTAATGGAAATAGGTCACGAAGTACCTCTAAGGAACTTTCGCTGTTAGTTTTCATCTTCTTATGTGTATACATGGCTATATCATAATCAGGTAATTCCTCAAAGAAATCTATATGCTCTTTAAGGTCAGGCAAAACTTCTATTCTGGTCTTTACAAGTTCCGCAATTTTTTTAAGGTCGATGTCTTTTGTTATAACCTCTTTAAGATATGGAAGTGCCATCTCAAAGAATCTGTCAAAGTCCATAGTCTTAATATACTCGCCATTCATCCAACGCAGCTTAACCATATCAAATACAGCCGGTGATTTATTTATTCTGGTATAATCAAACTCTCTTATAAGTCCTTCAAGGTCAAAAATCTCAGTTCCGCTTTCCGCACTCCAGCCTAAAAGGGCTATGAAGTTTACTACCGCCTCAGGTACAAAGCCCTGCTCAATCAAATCTTCGTATGAACTGTGCCCGCTACGCTTTGAGAGTTTCTGATGCTCCTCATTTGTAATAAGCGGACAATGAATATAGGTAGGTATATCCCATCCAAACGCCTCATAAAGCCTGTTGTACTTAGGTGTAGAGGAAAGATACTCATTTCCGCGTACTACATGTGTAATGCCCATCAGGTGGTCATCTACTACATTTGCAAAGTTGTAGGTTGGGTATCCGTCTGATTTAATAAGTACCTGATCATCAAGCTCAGAGTTTGGTGCAGTTATCTCTCCGTAAACCTCATCCTTAAAAGTAGTAGTACCCTCTCTCGGAATGTTCTGGCGTATAACATAAGGTTTGCCCTCTGTAATATTTTTCTCTATCTCTTCTTTTGGAAGGTGAAGACAATGCTTGTCATAAACCATTACTTCCTTTCCTTCTATGGTCTGCTTGAGACTTTCAAGTCTTTCCTTGTCGCAGAAACAATAATATGCCTCTCCCTTTTCTACAAGTTCTTTTGCATATTTAAGATAAATGCCTGCTGCCTGTCTTTCACTCTGCACATAAGGACCGTAGTCTCCGCCTATATCCGGACCTTCATCATGTTTAAGTCCTGTAGCCTTCATTGTATTATAAATGATATCAAGAGCTTCCGGTACAAACCTTTCCCTGTCCGTATCTTCTATTCTAAGTAAAAATGAGCCTCCTTCATGCTTAGCTATAAGAAACTCATAAAGAGCCGTTCTTAAATTTCCTACATGCATTCTTCCTGTTGGACTTGGTGCGTATCTTGTTCTTACCTGTTTCATTTTTTTATCTCCTGTTTATTATTATGATGTGGGGGGCAAAAGTATTCGTTATCCGCTCATTTTTTCAATAAATGGCTACTTACTCTTTTTCGTCAATTACGGCATCTATCTCAGCAGCCTCCATCATCCGGTTAAAGGCATCTTCCACCTTTTCAAATTCCTTATCGTCCTCAATATCTTCTATGTTAAATTCTTCTTCTCCGACCGGTACAAATCTATACAGCCAAATATCACTGTCCTCATGGTCTTTATCTATAAGTGCGATATACTGCTTTCCATCTACAGGAAAGATAGCAAGCACTTCACATTCAACCTCTAAACCATCTTCCATTTCTATCGGAATAACCATATAAGGCAGGTTTTCATCCTTTTCTATACCCATAACTACCTCCTTTTCATTTAATGCCATAATAGTATAGCACAAATTATCTGATTGGAAAATAAAAAATTCAAGTGTTTTTATCGCTTGCTTATAATGCTTCTATCTGTTCTTTAGTAAGTCCTGTTGCCTTTACTATAATCTCTACATCTACCTTACTATCCTTAAAATTCTTAGCTATGCGGAAGGTTGCAAGTTCTTCTCCCTCGTTTCTGCCTTCAAGTTTTCCTTCAATCTTACCTTCCAGCCTTCCTTTTTCAACTCCACGGTTTTCAATCTTATCTAAAAACTCACACATATCCACCTTTCTCCCTTCTTTTCTGATATTTACAATCTCATCCTTTATTTCTCCAAATCTTTCATCTCCTATCACTGCATCTAATAATTCTAAAACCACTTCCGGATGTTTAATTTCTCTGTTCTCAGGCTCATAACTGTCAGGATTTCCTATAATTCCTGCAATCAGATTAAAGTCACCTTTGTATTTTTCTATATCTTCATCTGATAGTCTTACCATATCAATAAGTTTAAATTTATGGTCAGAAACTATCTCTAAAAGTTCATCAGGACAATCAAGCCTGTCTTTAAGTCTTGTAGGAACCTTCCATTCACTTTTACCCCAGTAAATTACAATAGTAAATACAGGGTAAATATGTTCATTTCCTATCTGACCTTTATAAGTTGCTCCATCGTAAGAAATCACTCTTAATATCATATCCTTATCCGGATTTGTTTGGTTTTCAATACCAATGAAAGAAAATATCACTCCCTTTTTCTCCCATAATTTGGCAATATCTCTGATTTGCTCTCTGTGATTGCTTTCATCATCCTTAAACTGTGTAACAGGACTTACATCCGACAATTCCTCACTTTTTACAACCTCTTTTCCATCAAATACAGCTCCGTTTACAACATCTGCAAACACATCATTGAAACCCAATAAAATCTTTTCAATTATATCTTTATTTTTCATTTTACCTCTTTTCTTAACAATACACAACAAGTTATCCTAAACTTAAATCTATTTAGGCGTTAAAAAATTTGGACATACAAAAATAAGCCACAGCATATCCCCGACCTTAATATTTTTAGTGAATTTTGATTTCTGAAACGAAATCTAAGAAATAGTAAATTAAAATAGAATCAAACAATAAAATAATGATAACATAAATTTTTTACACTTTCAAGCAAAAGAGGAAAAAGACCTGAGCCTTTCTCCTCTTCTTAGAATAAACTATGCTTTACTTCCCCTTACTCTTCCTTACTTCATCAAACATATCAATATCATCTTTTGTTACTCTGATATTGGAGGTCTTAGTTTCCTCACCCGGTTTTGTTATGGAAACTTCAACTATGGTACCCTCAGGAAGTCCGGGCATTATAACTCTTTTTACAAATTCCGCTGCCTTTGGATGATTAGCTTCAAGCTTTGATTTGTATTTTAATAAAGTGAACGGATTCATTATTTCTCCTTAGTTTCCCTTCTTTCTGCTACCCTGCCATAAGTTGTGGCAATACTGTGCATTTTTTTTGCAAGTTTTGAGGTAAAATCCTTCTTACCCATTCTCCACTCCCAGTTACCGCCAAGAGTTGAAGGAATGTTAATTCTTGCTTCACTTCCAAGGCAGAGGAAATCCTGCATAGGTATGATGGTAAGATTTCCCACACTCATATAGGCATTTCTAAGAATCTCCCATACAATTTCCTTCTCATCATCAGTATTAATTCCAAGATATTCCTTTGTAAATTTTCTTACTTTTTTATCTAAAGAGCGATACCAACCAAGTGTTGTATCATTATCATGTGTACCTGTATATACAACAGAATTTGCTACATGGTTGTGTGGAAGATAGGTAGTTTCAGCCCCACCATAAAAAGCAAAGTGAATAACCTTCATTCCGGGATAACCTGTGCGTTTAACAAGCTTTATTACAGAAGGAGTAAGATAACCAAGATCTTCAGCTATCACATCCACCTCTCCAAGCACTTCCTTCATCCTCGCAAAGAGGGCAAAGCCTGCACCCTTCTTCCATTTGCCTACAACAGCATCTTTTCTGCCGTAAGGAATGGAATAATAGGTATCAAAACCTCTGAAATGGTCTATTCTTACAGTGTCATAAAGCTCAAAAGCCCTTGCCATACGCTTCATCCACCACTCATAATCAGTTTTCTTGTGGTAATCCCAGTCATAAAGCGGATTACCCCAAAGCTGACCTGTCGCAGAAAACGCATCAGGCGGACAGCCTGCAACCGCTATCGGGGTGAAATTTTCATCAAACTGGAAAAGTTCAGGGTTTGCCCAAGCATCTGCTGAGTCAAAAGCTACATAGATAGGCACATCGCCAATTATCTTTATTCCCTTTTCATTAGCATACTTTTTAAGCTTCTTCCACTGAACATCAAACATCCACTGAATAAATGTGTAAAATTCTATTTCATCAGCCAGTTTTTCTTTATATTTTTTAAGTATCTCAGGTTTACGAAGTCTAAGCCCTTCTTCCCACTCACTCCATGAAATTCCACCTAAAGAATCCTTAATAGCCATAAATAGTGAATAGTTTGGCAGCCAAAGACTGTTTGCCTTCTTAAACCCCTCAAAAGTCTCTGCTTCTTTTATTTTAAGTTTACCTGCTTTAATCAGCTTTTTAGCATTATCAAAAGCTATTTTAAGTGCTTTAAATCTTGAATTATATATTTTTTCATAGTCAATCTTTTTAGCATTCTTGCCAAAATTAAACTTTTTAAGTTCTGTTTCTTTTACAAGGCCTAATCTCACAAGTTCTTCAAGGTCTACAAAATATGGATTTCCTGCATAAGTAGAAAATGACTGGTACGGACTGTCTCCATAACTGGTTGGCCCTAACGGGAGTATCTGCCAATATCCCTGTCCCGCCTCTGCAAGCTTATCCACAAACTCAAATGCCTCTTTTGAAAAACAGCCGATTCCGTATTCAGAAGGCAAAGAGCTAACCGGTAAAAGTACTCCACAACTTCTCATATATTGTCCTCTCTCCGATATTTAACATATAACCTATAAGACGAGTGCCAAAATTTGAATACCGTTTCACAATTACAGTTAAAATGGTTTTCAGCCTTTTGGCACCCGGTTATATACCTATCGGATACTATCTAAGTTTCCAAATATCTTTATTATATTCTTCTATAGTTCTGTCCGATGAGAAGAAACCGGCATTTGCCATATTTACGGCTACCATTCTCTTCCATTTTTCTCTATCTGCATAATCTTTAAGAATTTCATCCTTCTTTGCAATATAAGCCTCAAGGTCAAGAAGTGCCATAAACCAATCTTTATTTATAAGATCATTATAAAGTCTTTCAAGGTTTTCCCTATTACCTACTCTTGTGACTGTATCACTTACAATAAAATCTACTGCATTCTTAACTACCTGTGACTTGTTGTAAATGTCACGAGATACATAATCAGACTTTTCATAGTGCTTAATTACTTCATCAGACTTAGCACCAAAGATATAGATATTCTCATCACCTACAAAGTCATGGATTTCCACATTGGCACCGTCATCAGTTCCGAGTGTAATTGCACCGTTTAACATAAACTTCATGTTTGAAGTACCGCTTGCCTCTTTAGAAGCAAGAGAAATCTGCTCTGAGATGTCGCAGGCAGGAATTATCTTCTCTGCATAACTTACATTGTAGTTTGTAACCATAAGCACTTTAAGGTATGGGCTTACCTCAGGATCTTTGTTTATTATTTCCTGAAGTACAAGTATAAGGTGGATAATATCTTTAGCTATTACATAAGCAGGAGCTGCCTTTGCACCGAAGATACAGGTAACAGGAGTCTCAGGCTTTTTACCTGCCTTAATCTCAAGATACTTATGTATGATATAAAGTGCATTCATCTGCTGACGCTTATACTCATGGAGACGCTTAACCTGTACATCAAATACAGAATTAGGGTCAAGCTCTACACCTTCCATTTTTTTCACATAATCTACAAGAGCCTGCTTATTAGCCTTCTTTACTTCATCTAACTTGTCAAGGAAAGCTTGGTCGTCCTTATGCTCTAAGATTTTTTTAAGCTCTGTGGCATCTTTTCTATAACCTGTACCAATAGTTTCATCAAAAAGCTTTGCAAGCCCATGGTTGCAGGAAAGCAGCCACCTTCTAAAGGTGATACCGTTAGTCTTATTATTAAAGCGTTCAGGATAAAGCTTATAAAAATGATTAAGTTCTGAATCTTTTAAAATATCAGTATGTATAGCTGCAACACCATTGGTTGAGAAACCGTAATGGATGTCGATATGTGCCATATGTACTCTTCCGGCATCATCTATAATCTGTATCTTAGGATCTGCATTGTTCTTTCTTATTCTGTTGTTAAGCTCCTTGATAATAGGCACAAGCATAGGGACTACCTTTTCAAGATAGCCAAGCGGCCATTTCTCAAGAGCTTCAGCAAGGATAGTATGGTTGGTATAAGCACAAGTCTTGCTTACTACTTCTATTGCATCATCCATAGTAAAGAACTCTTCCTGAGTAAGAATTCTTATAAGTTCAGGAATAACCATAGTAGGATGGGTATCATTAATCTGAACTACCGCATATTTGTGAAGATCATGTAAATTATGACCTGCATCCTTCATATCCTTAATTATAAGTCTTGCAGCATTACTTACCATGAAGTACTGCTGATAGATACGAAGAAGATGTCCTGCCTCATCCGAATCATCAGGATAAAGGAAAAGTGTTAAATTTTTCTCAATATTATTCTTATCAAAATCAATTCCATTTCCTACAAGGCTCTCATCCACAGAATCCACATCAAAAAGATGAAGCTTGCCTATTCCGTTGTCATAACCGACTACATCTATATCATACATAGTTGATCTTACGGTTCTGTCTCCGAATTTAACATCGAAACTTAAATCAGTCTTTGTAATCCAGGACTTATCTGTAATCCATTCATTCTTGTTGGCACTTTGTAGATAATTATTAAAGGTCTGTTTAAATAATCCGAAATGATATAAAAGACCGACACCGCAGCCATTAAGCCCAAGACTTGCTATAGAATCAAGGAAGCAGGCGGCAAGCCTTCCAAGACCGCCGTTTCCAAGTGACGGCTCAGGCTCTAAGCCCTCTAACATTGCTATACTCTTTCCTGATTCATTTAATACTTTTTCTATTTCATCATATACACCGAGATTTATAAGGTTATTGCTAAGTAGTTTACCAATAAGAAATTCTGCAGAAATGTAGTAGAGTTTCCTCTCTCCCGCAATCTTCCGTTTATCAGCCATAAGCTCTTTAGTAAGCACTAACAGTGTATGGAAAAGCTCTGCCTCCGTACACTGCTTTGTCGGCCTCCCATAAAGTTTTGCCGATAAACTTTCAAACCTCTCTCTTATTTCCATTAAACTATTTCTCCTTTCTTCATCCTATCTTTACATTCATACATTTTCTTATCAGCTCCAATTTCAGCCTTTTCTACAGAGTCAAATATATCTCTGTCATAAAGAACATGACCATAAGCGATATGGAGCGGCATAAGCAAGTCGGGAGTTCTGTTATACTCCCTTTCAAGCTCCTTTAATTTCAAAATTCCTTTCTCATAGATGTATTCAGTTCCGTCTCCAATCAAGAAAACAGCAAACTCATCACCGTCTATCCTAAAAGTATGTCCACTATTTCCAAAAGCCCGATTTATAATATCAGCACATTTTATGATGTGGCGGTCACCATAAGCATGGCCGTAATTATCATTAACTTTTCTAAGATCATTTAAGTCAAACTTACATATAAGTAGCTCCTGAATCTCTCCTTTGTCAAATTTTTCCTGTATTTCCTTTTCCTTTGCTTCAAAGGCAGTTCTGTTGGCAAGCCCTGTCATCACATCCGTATATGTAATTTCAGATACTTTGTTAGTGACCTCAGTTTTTTTAATTCCTTCAAAAAGCTTACGCATTGAATCTATAGCCAATATTAATATACCTATTAAGATTCCAAACCTCATGCAAGAGCCCCGATCCCTGTCACTATACTTCAAATAGTAACTTAATAAATCCCAAAGTACACTTACAGCAAATACTCCCATCGAAAATACTATCGTTAGTGTATTATATTTGATTTTATTTTTTTTGCAATAGCAAATATTTTCAAAAGCTGCAATTACTGCAATTAATATAATTATTGTAAAACCGATATGAACAATATATAAACTCTCATGTGAATCTTTAATCCCCGTCAAACTGAGTCCGCTAATTAAAATCAACTCCGTGACTGTTATTCCAAACGATGTTTTAAGCAAAATATCCCGACAATATTCTAAATCCTGATAAACATAGCTTATAAAAAAGTAAGGCATAAAAATCAATAATAAATGATTTATCTCATTTAATTGAGTAGAATGTCCAAACATAAACTGTGGCATTAATGTCTCGCTGATAGCCCAAATACCTACACAAATAGCTAGTATCCCCAGTATTCTGTTTCTCTCATTATGCCCGCTGTTAAGCTTAGAAAAAAATGATATAACGATTAGCAAAACACCTACCAGAATAATGGTAACACTAAATTGAAACCCAAAAAAATTCTGATCCAGTATTTTTCCGTAATAATCCCAAGTTCTGCCTAAGAATGCACTGGTTATACGGCTGCTATTATCGTTATATATAGGGAAAATTCTAAATCCTATCTCTTTTCCTGCTGCATCTGCTCTTATATTTATCCTATGGAAAGTACTTCCGTTTCCTCTTGAGAGAGCTTGTTGAGCCTCAGACATAAAATCGTAAATTACTTTATTACCGATAATAGCCTGAAATCTTATATTCTTACTTCTAAAATTTAACACTGTGTCACTTACCAAATAGGCAGGAATAGTATGGCGAATATATATCTCCGATTTACCTTTGTTATTTTTAACTGCCTTTTTGCCTATATCGTCCAAAGAAATTTCTTCGCCTTTTTCGGTACGCCAAGCCGTAGAAAAATCCTCAAGACTTCTTTCATCTCTCATTTTATAAATATAATTATCTATTTTCATAAATGCTATAAAACTTATGAAAATAAGCAGGATAATAACTACTATGAAATCAAAAACAGCACTTTTCTCATGTCTTTTCACTTTCATCCTCCGAAGATATAATATACATTTTCCCCACTTACAATATACTCTAAAATTTAATATTTATCAAGTTTTTTGGAAATAAGCATATTTATCTGCAATTATTCACAAAAAATTATAGTTTGCTTACAATCTTTTCTTGCATTTTGAAGCTATAGGTCGTAAAATTATTTTAGTTAGCAACTACTAACTTACTATTTTCTATACTAATTTAAGAAAGGAAAACAAATGAACACTTACAAAAAACTATTTGGATATGCTCCTGAAAAAAAGTATCTTGCCTATGTTTCAGCAGTCTTATCCACCGCCGCTTCGGTACTGGCAGTTTTACCATTTTGGTATCTCTGGAGGTTTTTAGAAAAAATAATAGTGCATAGAGATAATAACGGTGCCATGCATTATGCTGTTATTATAGTTTCTCTTTTAGTCGCTTACGGTGTCACATATTTTTTATCACTATGGGCTTCACATATTTTAGCCTTCAGGCTTGAGAGCAATATGAGGAAAGTCGGCACTAAACATCTTATGGATGCTTCTTTTGCCTTCTTTGATGTAAATTCTTCCGGAACAATCCGTAAAATAATAGATGACAATGCTACTCAAACGCATATGATAGTTGCACATCTTATACCTGACCTTACAGCAGCTTTTGCTATTCCTGTATTTTTATTCATCACAATGTTTGCTGTTGATATAAGGCTCGGTATCCTCACCCTTTTTCTTGCAATAATCGGAATGCTGCAACTTGCGGCTATGATGGGCGGCAAAGACTTTATGACTAATTATATGAAAGCTCTTGATAAGATGAATGCCGAGGCTGTCGAGTATGTAAGAGGAATGCAGGTAGTTAAAATCTTCCGTGCCGACATAGCCTCATTTAAAAATTTTTATAAGACTATTAAGGACTACTCCGCCTACGCCTTAAACTATTCAATGTCCTGCAGAAGACCTTATGTAATTTTTCAGATTATTTTTAACATAATTGTAGCCATAGCCGTACCTTTTGCGATTTATTTTATTAACAGGGGCGAAGATATACAGATTATCCTTGCAAAAATAGTATTTTTCGCCTGCTTTTCAGGAGCGGTTTTTGTCTGCTTTATGAAAATAATGTTTGTAAGTATGTATGGTGCTCAGGCAAATCAGGCAGTTAAAAAACTTGAAAATCTTTTTACCGAAATGGAAAAAGGCAAACCTTTACATGGAAACAGAAATGAAATGACTTCAAGCGATATAGAATTTAAGAATGTTTCCTTTAAATATGGGGAAGAATATGTAATAAAAGATTTAAGCCTCACACTTAAAGAAGGAAAAACCTATGCTTTAGTCGGCTCTTCAGGAGGCGGCAAATCTACTCTTGCCAAGCTTATAAGCGGTTTTTATGCTGTAAATGAAGGCGAAATATGTATAGGCGGATACTCTATAAGCGATTATACCGAAGATGCCATAATGAAAAATATCGCCTTCGTTTTTCAAAATTCAAAACTGTTTAAGACAAGTATATATGAAAATGTAAAAATAGGAAATCCTAAGGCTTCTAAGGAAGAAGTGATGAAAGCTTTAAGCCTTGCTTGCTGTGATGACATTTTGGCTAAATTTCCTGAAAGAGAAAATACGATAATAGGAGCTAAAGGAGTTCATCTCTCAGGTGGCGAAACCCAAAGGATAGCTATAGCAAGAGCAATACTTAAAAATGCTAAAATAGTAATCCTTGATGAGGCAAGTGCCGCAGCCGATCCTGAAAATGAGTATGAAATACAGCGGGCTTTCTCAAGTCTTATGAAAAATAAAACAGTAATTATGATAGCCCACAGACTAAGCTCTATAAGGAATGCCGATGAAATTCTTGTAGTTGATGGCGGTAAGATTATAGAACGCGGTACAGATAAAGAACTTATGGCTGCAAACGGGCGTTATAAGGAATTTCAGGATATGTTTACTAAGGCAACTGATTGGAGGGTATATGACTAATAAAGTAAAGGAAATATTTGCTCTTACCGATGCCGGGGCAAAGGGTATGATAAAGGCATCATTCGGAACATTTTTAATGTATATAGCCTATATGCTTCCGATAACGGTGCTGATGTTTTTTATAAATGAAGTGGTAGAGGATAAGGTTCTCTCAATAGTAATATACCTTGTTATGCTGGGAGTTCTTTCTATAATAATGTATATTTTCATAAACTTTTCCTACAAAACCACTTACAACGAAACCTATAAAGAGGCTGCAAATCTTAGAATAGAGATAGCCGACATACTTAAAGAGTTGCCTCTCTCTTACTTTTCAAAGCATGACATAGCTGACCTTTCACAGACTGTAATGCATGATGTGGCAGATATTGAACATGCTATGAGCCACTCTATACCCGAAATAATAGGCTTTATGTTTTATTTTATCATAATAGGAATTATGCTTTTAGCCGGAAATATTAAGCTTGGACTTGCTGTAATTACCCCTGTTATAGTTAGTTTTCTCCTCCTTATTTTGTCAAAAAAGCTTCAGGTTTCATCTACTACAAAGTATTATGGACAACTGCGTGAAAATTCAGATACATTTCAAGAAGCTATAGAACTACAACAAGAGATAAAAAGCTATGGCAGAAAAGATGCTACTACCGACAAGATAATGGATGCTATCGACAAAACCGAAAAGCTTCATATCGTAACAGAATTTGCTCAGGCACTTCCTACAACTCTCTCCGGTGTACTTCTCAAATTTTCACTGGGTTTCACTGTAGTTGTTGGTGCTGTCCTCTATATGAACGGAGAAATAAACCTTCTTTATCTTACAGGCTATCTGATAGCTGCTGCAAGAATAATGGACGGTATAGCCGGCATATATGCAAATATTGCAGAGATTATGTATATAGATGCCAGAATTAATCGTATAAAAGAACTTAGAAATACCTCGCTTCAGGCAGGTGAGCCTTTTAAACTCACAGGTTACGACATAGAATTTAAGAATGTAAGCTTCGGTTATAATTCTGAAACCAAGGTTATAGACGGGCTTTCATTTACTGCAAATCATAATGAGGTAACCGCACTGATAGGACCAAGCGGCTGTGGCAAGACTACTGCTCTAAGGCTTATGTCAAGGCTTTATGATTATGACAGCGGAAGTATAGAAATAGGCGGAAGGGATATAAAAGGAATAAAAACCGAGGATTTATTTGATGATATCTCAATAGTATTTCAAGATGTATCACTTTTTAATACTTCTATCTTGGAAAATATAAGAATGGGCAGAAAAAATGCCGGTGATGAAGAGGTAAAAGAAGCTGCAAGGCTTGCAGGCTGTGAAGAATTTATACTTGGCTTTGCTGACGGTTACGATACCCAGGTTGGTGAAAATGGAATGAAGCTGTCCGGTGGTGAAAGACAGCGTATCTCCATAGCAAGGGCTATGCTTAAAAATGCTCCTATCATCCTGCTTGACGAAATAAGTGCTTCACTTGACATTGAAAACGAAGCAAAGATACAAGAAAGCTTAAAACACCTTATAAAAGGCAAGACTGTAGTAATTATTTCTCACAGAATGCACTCCATAGAAAAGGCTGATAAGATAGTGCTAATGGATGAAGGAAAGATAAATTCGATAGGTACGCACGAAGAACTGCTTGCAAATTCCGAGCTTTACAGACAGCTTACCAAGAAGGCTGAACTTACTGCTAATTATACTTATTGATATTATATTGGGACTGTCACATTAAAAATGAGATACACAAAATACAGTTATTTTGATAATAAATTTACTATATCTTGTTGTATTTTTACTTATTGTGACAGTCCCCCTTTTTTATTTTTTGTCTATTTTGTATAGTAAATCTTCAAAATTTTGTGCAGTTTACCGTTGGCTGAATTTCTAATTTATTACTTTTATCTCATACCTGTCTGATACAACCTGTTCCTTTATTCCCTCACTAACCAACAACCTGTTATCTTTGGTTAATAAAATGATTTCAAAATCTTTCCCGCTTTCCTTCCAAAAATCTATCGCCTTCTTCTCTCCCATTATAAAAAGACTGGTAGATAGTGTATCTGCAAGAGTTCCATTTTTACTGACTATACTTACCGACTTTAAGTTACTCTCACTTGGCATGCCTGTTTTCAAATCAAGAATATGATGATATTTTTTACCATTTTCCTCAAAATATCTCTCATATCCGCCTGATGTAATAACAGCACTGTTTTCAAGTCTTATTGCAGCCATATAGTTTTCAGATTCATCAGGATCCCTTATTGCAATATTCCAAAGTGAATTATCCGGCTTTTTATTAAAACCGAATACATTCCCACCTAAATTAATTATAGCAGATTCCACTTTTTCTTTTGTTAAAATTTTAACCAATTCATCAGTAATATAACCTTTCCCTATACCGCCAAAGTCTATCTTTGTTCCCTTGTTCTTAAAAGAAATTTCTCCTGTATCCGCATTAAATATAATTTTATCTGAACCGACATTTTTTAATGTTTCTTTTATCTCTTTCATAGAAGGCACTTTATAATTTTGGTTTGAAAATCCCCAAAGTTCCATAAGCGGATAAATAGTTATATCAAAAATTCCTTTTGTCTTTTTATTAAATTCCAAAGACTTTTTCATAAGCTCCATAGTTTCCGATGAAAGTACAGCCTTACCGCTCTCATTCAATCTACTTACTTCACCGGCATCTTTTCCTGTACTAAGAAGTTCATCAAGCTCATTTATTCTTTTTTCAAGCTTGTTTAATACTTCTTCCCTCTTACTTCCATAAACTTTAAGAGTTATTGCGGTATCGAGAGCAAACATTTCACTCTCGGAGGCTTCTTCTCTTTCTTTGTCATAAACAGAGCTTACTCTTTCCTGACTTGCCTGTTCATTTATGGTTTTTATTTTACTGCTTGTAACATTTTTTAATGTCTGCTTTCCGCAGGCAGTTGAAAACATTATTATAAAAATAAGTAATGAGCAAATATTTTTTTTAATAATTTTATTCATTTAATTCAAACTCCGATTTAACTTATTACATATAAAAACATAAAAATCCTTCTGCAAACAAGCTTACATAGGATTTTTATGCCTTCTATACTTGATATAATTATCTTACCACATATCTGCCAAATCATAAATAAGTTTTTCTGTTTTTTCCCAACCAAGACAAGGATCTGTAATTGATTTACCATATACATGTTCATTTTCTTTCTGACTGCCGTCCTCGATATAACTCTCTATCATAAGACCTTTTACTATTTTCTTTATATCAATAGACATATTTCTGCTGTGAAGTACATCCTTACTTATACGAATCTGCTCTATAAACCGCTTACCTGAGTTAGCATGATTGGTATCTACTACAATAGCCGGATTAGTAAGATTTCTTTCAGAGTAAAGCCTGATTACTTCCTGCAAATCCTCATAATGGTAGTTTGGAATATTTCTTCCATACTTATCTACTGCACCACGAAGTATGGTATGGGCAAGAGGGTTGCCTGTAGACTCTACTTCCCACCCTCTGTAAAGGAAGGTATGGGCACTCTGAGCTGCAACTACAGAGTTCATCATTACAGTAAGGTCACCACCTGTCGGGTTTTTCATACCGACTGCACCTTCTATACCGGAAGCGGTAAGCCTATGTCCCTGATTTTCCACCGACCTTGCACCTATTGCCACATAATTAAGTATATCCGAAAGATATCTGTGATTTTCAGGGTAGAGCATCTCGTCTGCACAGGTAAATCCGGTTTCTTTAATAGCCCTTATATGGAGATTTCTGATTGCAATTACACCTTTAAGCATGTCCTCGCTCTTTTCAGGATCAGGCTGATGAAGCATACCCTTATAACCCGTCCCTACAGTTCTTGGTTTATTGGTGTATATTCTAGGAACTATAAATATCTTATCCCCTACCTTCTCCTGTACTTTGGCAAGCCTTGAAATATATTCAATTACAGGGTCTTCATGGTCGGCAGAACAAGGTCCTATTACAAGGAGCATCCTGTCATCTTTTCCGGTAATTATGTCACTTACAGCCTTATCCCTCTTTTTAACTATTTCGCTCATTTCTTCGGTAATAGGGTATTTTGCTTTCAGTTCCTTTGGAACCGGTAATTTTCTTTTAAAATTCATATTCATCTCCATATCTTTTTCCTGCCTTTATTCTTAAAAATTAAGGTGTCAAAAGATAATAAAGCCTTTTCTATTGACACTTGTATCTTAAAGCAATTTCTATTTGAGTTTAATAAAAACAATTTTACTATAACTAAAAGGAATTGTACACCTTTTTATTATGCCAAACAAAAAGTAATATTATGAAAGTTTGTTATGTATTTTATTGCCTGCAAACTGAATTATCTGAACAAACATTATTAAAATCAAACTTGTTACTACCAAATAATCTATATTCCAAGCCTGATAGCCATAACGGATAGCCACATCTCCAAGACCGCCTGCCCCTAAAGCTCCACCCATAGCTGAATAGCCGACTACTGAAATAAGTGTCAGGATAATACCTGAAATTATACCGGGTACAGCCTCTTTTATTATTACCTTGCTTATTATCTGCATATCGGTAGCTCCCATACTTCTTGCCGCCTCAATGACTCCCTTATCCACACTTCTCATTGCTGTTTCTACTACTCTTGCCACAAAAGGAATAGTTGCTATGGTAAGCGGTACAATAGCTGCTGTTGTACCTATCGCTTTGCCTGCTATAAATCTGGTTACAGGTATCAGTATAACCATAAGGATAATAAATGGAAAACTCCTGAATACATTTACAATAAAATCTAAAATCCAATATATGACCTTGTTAGGTCTAAGCCCGTCACTTGCCGTAAGTGTAAGCACTACAGCGGGAATAAAGCCCAAAATCACTGCAAAAAATGTTGAAAAAAGGCTCATATAAAGTGTTTCAATACAAGCTTTTATCACTACTTCACTCATCAGATTACCTCCCATTTCACACCCTGTTCTTTAAGGAAAGCAAAAACCTTGTCTTTCTCCTCTTCTTTAATCTGAACAGTAAGGCTGCCAAGTACCGTTCCTCTGAAATCATCAAGCCTTGCCCATATAATTGAAGCCTCAACTCCAAGTTCTTTTGCCAACATAGCAATTACGGGCTTATCTGCCGTTTCATTATCAAAGAAAATATGTATATTGGTTCCACCTGTACGAAGCATATCTAAGTTTTCCCCTAAAAAAGCCTTAACATTTTTATCAGGATTTATAAAAATATCCTCAGGTCTGCCTTCTGCAACCATTTTTCCATCTTTAAGAAACGCTACCCTTTCACAGATTTGTTTAACTACATCCATTTGGTGAGTAACCACTATCATAGTTATTCCCATTTCTTTATTTATCTTTTTAAGTAAATCAAGAATTTCTCTTGTAGTCATAGGGTCAAGAGCCGATGTTGCCTCATCACAGAGCAGTACCTTAGGGTTTAGTATAAGGGCTCTTGCTATAGCCACCCTCTGTTTCTGACCGCCTGAAAGTTCAGAAGGCCTCCTGTTTATTTTATCCGAAAGACCGACAAGCTCAAGCATCTTCATTACTCTTTCTCTTACCTCAGCTGATTTCTCTTTTTTACCTTCAAACACTAGAGGAAGAGCTACATTCTGATACACATTTTTTCGTGAAAGCAAATTAAAATTCTGAAATATCATTCCCACTTCTTTTCTAAGCCCGTTTATTTCAGCAGGATTTAAGTTTTCTACTTTTCTCCCTAAAATTTCAACACTTCCTGCACTGAAATTTTCAAGTCCGTTCAGACAACGAAGCAGGGTAGATTTTCCTGCACCGCTATGTCCGATTATTCCATAAACACTTCCGGTTTCAATTTGAAGGCTCACATCACTTAGAACCTTTACATTTCCATAATTTTTTTCAAGATGATTTACCGTAATCATGTTATCTCCATTTCCGGTTAATATAGCCAAGATAGATTATGCCTCTAAGCCTTATGTAATTACAATATTTTACAAGATGTTTTGTAAACGATTGGGGTTATATTCTAAAATGCAGGTATTACCGAGCCTTCATATTTCTCCTCTATAAATTTTTTTACTTCATCAGAGGTAAAAGCCTTTTTAAGTGCCTGAATTTTCTCAGAATTTTCATTTCCCTTCTTAACTACAAGGTCATTAAAATATTGCTTAATTGAAACCGAATCTGTACTTTCAATGACAAGAGAATCCTTCTTAGGATTTAAGCCTGCACCGAGAGCATAGTTACCATTAATTACAGCCGCATCCACATCACTTAAAGTTACAGGCAGACTTGCCGCCTCTATTTCTGAAAACTTAAAATTATGAGGGTTTTCTTCAATACTTGTAAGATTATAAAGTTCTGTTGTTTCTTTAAGCTTGATAAGTCCGTTATCTGCAAGAAGAGCAAGTGCCCTTGACTCATTTGAGCCGTCATTAGGAATTGCTATTGAAGCACCATCTTTAAGCTCTTTTATATCCTTTATAGTCTTTGAGTAAAGCCCCATCGGCTCAAGATGAATTTGGGCAACGGCTACAAGGTCAAGCTTTCTTTCCTTGTTCTCATTTTCTAAATATCTTGTAGTCTGATAGTAGTTTGCATCAATCTCCCCTTCCTGAACTGAGGTATTTGGCTGCACATAATCATTAAACTCTACTACTTCAACCGTGTATCCTTCTTTCTCAAGAGTAGGCACTACTGCCGCCTTAACTATTTCCTGATGCGGTACCGGAGTTACACCGATTTTTATTTTCTTATTATCTTCCTTTGAAGTGCCTGTTAGACCACAGCCTGCAAGTGATACCGCTAAAATTCCTGAAAGTACTAAAACTCCTATTTTTTTAATTCCATTCTTTTTCATATACTTTCTCCTCTTCTCTTTTAATCCATCCCAAATTAGGATTTATTTTTCTCTCTTTCTGTGTGCCTATTGTATATCATGTTTTTTGATATTACAAATACATTAAACTAATACTTTGCTATAAAATATTCTTATAACATTTTTATTTCATATACATACTTATTTATATCGTGTATAATAATAGATAATTAACTGTATAATTGTATACAACACTTTAGAAAGGAGGAAGTCTATTGGCTTACAAACTAAGTATTACACCTGAAATCGAGAGACTTACAGATGTCTGTTTAGATAATTCTAAAATCAATACGGAACTTTATAAGGAACTTGATATAAAACGGGGACTTCGTGATATTACCGGTGCAGGAGTAAGAGCCGGACTTACTAAAATTTCAACCATTAACTCATTTAAAATGATTGACGGGGTAAAAACTCCCTGTGACGGTGAACTCTATTATCGCGGTATAGATATTCATGAGCTTACGGACGGCTTTATTAACGAAAAGCGTTTCGGTTTTGAAGAAATGACATACCTCCTGCTTTTTGGAAAGCTCCCTACAAATGAAGAACTTTCCGATTTTATAAAAGAACTTGCCAACCAAAGAGCACTTCCGCGTAATTTTGTAAGAGATGTAATTATGAAGGCACCGAGCAAGGACATGATGAATACCCTTGCAAGAAGTGTACTTACTCTTTACTCTTATGATTCACTTGCAGATGATATTTCTCTGCCAAATGTTATGCGCCAGTGTCTTAACCTGATAGCTGTATTTCCTATGCTATCAGTCTACGGTTACCATGCACATAATCATTATAACAACGGAAAAAGCCTATATATTCATCAGCCTAAAAAGTCACTTTCTACTGCTGAAAATATACTTCATCTGCTTCGTCCTGATAAAAAATATACTGAAATAGAAGCTACCGTACTTGATCTTGCCCTTGTGCTTCATATGGAACATGGAGGCGGTAACAACTCTACTTTCACTACACATGTAGTAACATCTTCAGGTACTGATACCTACTCTGCCGTAGCCGCTGCACTCGGTTCACTTAAAGGTCCTAAACATGGCGGAGCAAACATCAAGGTTATGAAAATGTTTGAGGACTTAAAGAATACGGTAAAAAATCTTACAGATGAAGATGAAGTAGGTGCTTATCTTAGAGGATTGTTACATAAAGAGCTCTTTGATAAGAAAGGACTTATATATGGTATGGGACATGCTGTTTATTCAATATCAGATCCGAGAGCAAATATTTTCAAGGACTATGTAGAAAGACTGGCTAAGTCTAAAGGAAACGATGCAGACTACGCACTTTACAGTATGGTAGAAAGACTGGCACCAAAAATTATCAGTGAGGAAAGACATATCTACAAGGGTGTAAGTGCAAATATAGACTTCTACAGCGGTCTTGTATATAATATGTTAGGACTTCCTCCTGAACTCTATACTCCTATTTTTGCCTGTGCAAGAATAACCGGGTGGAGTGCTCACAGGCTTGAAGAGCTTATAAATACAGATAAAATAATAAGACCTGCTTATGTAAGTGTACAAGACAATGAACCTTATGTATTTATGAAAGACAGATAAAATGTCATCAAGATTTTAATAAATTTTTATACATTAAGAAAAAAAAATATCTGTGGCGGCTATCCATAGAAACATCTATATTACCGCCACAGTGCTGTTTTATAGCTACAAAATTAACCAAAAATTATTATCTTATTTAGCTAAGTTCTACTTTAATTGCCTCATAAGGCTTAAATTCATTTTTAACATCATAAATATTATGACCGGTATATTCTCCTAAAAGCCGCTCGTTCATCGAGTAATAACGCACAAACTTCTTATCTGAAATCGCAGTCCAATGCTCTATATTCCAAGTCATATATCCATCCGGGTCGGTTTTATTTTCTTTAAGAAAAACATCTACCTGTCTCCCTGCTGTCATTATGTCAATAAGCCCCTGTTCATCAAGCTCTACAGTATTCTTATTTACAGTATCATAAACTTTTAACTTGTCCATTTTTTCTCCTTGCAAATATATATTCCCTACTACAGTCTTACTTTCATTATAACATCACCTTTATTTACTTTTCCTGTTTCCCTGTAAATAATTTCCTTAAAGTCATTCGGATTACATATAACAATAGGAGTAATCACATTATAACCTTCTCTTTTAATTTTATTAATATCTACCATAAGCAAAAGAGTTCCGGCTCTAACTCCGGCTTTTTCCACTACTTTCGCTTCAAATCCCATTCCTCCGAGATTGACTGTATTTATCCCTATATGTATAAGCAATTCTAAATTTTCTTTAGTTGTAATTCCTATTGTATGAAGTGTTGGAAATAACGATGTTACTATCCCTGTTACCGGTGCATATATTTCATTCTCCTTAGGAATTATTGCAATTCCCTTTCCTAAAGTCCCCCTATTAAATACATCATCCTGCATATTTTCAAGGCTCATCACTTCCCCTGTGACCGGAGCCAATATTTCAATTTCTTTCTTTTTAAATAACATACTCTCCTCCCAGCTACACCTTAGAAAGCAAAAGACTGCATTTCCCATTAAGTAATTTTACAAACCTCAACAAAGAAATGCAGCCATAAAAATATACTAAATCATAATTTTACAGATTATAAGCTACATACAAAACTTACATCAGCTTATTCACTTCATCTGCCACAAACTGAACCTTAGGTCCGATAACAACCTGCACAGAAGTTTTGCTAGGTCTTATAATACCTGCAACACCGGCAGATTTTATCTTCTTTTCATCAACTGCTGTATAATCTTTAACTTCTATTCTAAGTCTTGTTATACAGTTATCAACGGAAGTAACATTTTCTTTTCCGCCAAGACCTTCAAGAATTACCTTCGCTACTTCTGTAAAATCACCATTTGAAAGTACCGCCTTCATTTCTTCTGCATTATCTACATCATCTTCTCTACCCGGAGTTTTGAGGTTAAACTTAACTATAGCAAACCTGAATACTATATAGAATACTACAGCAGCTGCAATACCTAAAGGAATGATGAGCCATACCTTCTGTGCAAGCGGAAGCTGTGAACTGAATACAAGGTCGGTAAGACCTGCTGAGAAGGAAAATCCCGCTCTAAAGCCAAGTGCTACCGTTATAGTTGTAAATATACCGTAAAGTATAGCGTATACTAAGTAAAGAACCGGAGCAAGGAACATAAATGCAAATTCAAAAGGCTCTGTAACACCACAGATAAATGCACATATAGCCGCAGCTCCTAAAAGTGATACCGCCAATTTCTTCTTCTCAGGTTTTGCAGAACGAATCATAGCAAAAGCTGCTGCCGGAAGACCGAACATCATACAAGGGAAGAAACCTGCCATATACATACCTGTAACTCCCGGTGTTCCCGTATTTCCCCAAAAGTTTCCAAGATCGTTGATATCTGCCGCATCGAACCAAAATACCGAGTTAAGTGCATGGTGAAGTCCGAAAGGAATAAGCAAACGGTTAAAGAAGGCATATATACCTGCTCCTACTGCACCGAGACTTACTACTGATTTACCAAAACCTACAAGTCCTCCGTATATTACAGGCCAAATAAAGAAAAGTATACCTGATACCACTGCCGACACAAGTGCTGTAACAATAGCTACGGAACGCTTACCTGAGAAGAATGCAAGTGCATCAGGAAGCTTTGTATTCTTAAATTTGTTATAGCAGATTGAGCCGATTATACCTGCCAAAATACCTATAAACTGATTACCTATTTTACCGAAAGCAACATGTGCCTCCGCCTGTGTCATAATTGCAATAGCTCCCGGAGAAAGCAGGGTAGTAATCATAAGCCATGATACAAGACCTGCAAGTGCTGAAGTGCCGTCTTTATCATCAGCCATACCAACTGCAACACCTATGGCAAAGAGCCATGACATGTTATCAATAAGAGCTGCACCTGCTTTAATTAAAAAGAAACCGATAATTTCAAGAGTTCCGGTAATATCACCACCCTGCATAACATGTGGAGAAATAGCATAACCTATACCCATAAGAATACCTGCAACCGGAAGGCAGGCAACAGGCAGCATTAACGAGCGACCTAGTTTTTGTAAATACTTCATCATAATTTTTGTTCCCCTTTCTTAGCTAAACCCAAAAAATTGTGTTAATGAATTAAAAGTTTTCTTTTAAGAAGGCTTCAATCACGGCTACTGCCTCTTCTTCGTCTTCACCATCAGCAGAAATCACAATTCTGTTTCCCTGCTTTACCCCAAGAGCCATAATCGCCATAAGCCTTTTTAAATCAGCCTCCTTCCCGCTTTCCTCATTAAGGATTTTGATATTACTCTTAAATGCAGCCGTCTGTTTAACCAAAAGCCCTGCCGGTCTTGCATGAAGTCCCGCCTCAGCCTTAACGGTATAAGTTATTTTCTTCATACTCTCCTCCTTCCCCTATATATTTCTTACTGCTTTTCTAAGCGAAAGTACCTTTGACGGGGATACTGAAAGTTCATCTATTCCCATATCCACAAAGGTCTTTGTAAGTTTCAAGTCTCCTGCCAACTCACCGCAAATTCCTACCCAAATGCCATTTTTATGAGCATTCTCACAAGTTATTCTTATAAGTTCAATTATAGCCCTGTGATGGGGATTATAAAACTTTGCAAGCTTTTCATTCTGTCTGTCTATTGCGAGCGTATATTGGGTAAGGTCATTAGTTCCCAAACTGAAAAAATCCACTTCTTTAGCAAGTTCATCACTTATAAGTGCTGCTGCCGGAGTTTCTATCATAATGCCAAGCTCAGGACTTCCTGTCTTTACTTTTTCTACGCTTAACTCTCCCCTTACTTCGTCAATAATTTTCTTTATAGCTTTAACTTCATCTACAGATGTTATCATAGGGAACATAATCCCCACATTTCCAAAAACCGAAGCCCTATAAATTGCCCTAAGTTGAGTCTTAAATAATTCCTTCTTATCGATGCAGATTCTGATTGCTCTGTAGCCTAAAGCCGGATTTTCTTCATCTGCAAGTCCAAGATAATCTGCTTTTTTATCAGCACCTATATCAAGTGTCCTTATAATTACCTTTTTACCCGCCATTTTCTCTATGGCTTCCTTATAACTTAAAAACTGCTCTTCTTCGGTAGGGGCTTCATTTCTGCCAAGATACAAAAATTCACTTCTAAAAAGCCCTATCCCTCCTGCATCATTTTCCAGTACTTTGTCTACATCTTTTTCGCTTCCTATATTAGCGAATATATTTATTTTTCTGCCGTCCTTCGTTATATTTTCTAATCCCTTAAACTTGTTTAATTCCGCTCTTTCAAGGCTTAACTCTGCTCCAAGTTTTTTTGCAGCTTCTATAACGGTGCTGTCAGGTTCAATATAAAATTTACCGTTTACCGCATCCGCCACAGCATATTTCCCGCTAAAACCTGTTAAATCATCTAAACCAAAATCAACATTTACCAAAGCCGGTATGTTCATACTGCGTGCAAGTATGGCTGTATGCGAATTTGAAGAACCTTTCCTTGTAACAAAGGCAAGCACCTTTGACTTGTCTAAATTTATGGTTTCACCGGGAGTCAGGTCATCAGCAAGAATAATAACCGGCTCACTGCTCTCAAGCAAAACCTCCGCCTTTCCTGTAAGCTTTCTTAACACCCTCTTTGAAACATCCAAAACATCAACAGATCTTTCCTTCATATAGTCATCATCCATATCGGCAAAAGTCTTTGAAAATATCCGCCCTGTAGTAAAAACTGCATATTCGGCATTTACCTTCTCATCTTTTATCAGATTTTCAATGTTCTCTATATAGTCAAGATCTTCCAACATCATTTTATGTATGTCAAAGATAAGTGCATTTTCTTCTCCTACTTTTTCTATGGCAGCATTATAAAGAGTTTCAAGTTCAGATTTTGCCGTTTCAAGAGCTTTGCTAAATCTTGTTAACTCTTTGCCTGTATCATCGGTAAATCTTCTTTCCGGCTCATCTTCTTCTTTTACAATTACTGTTATATTGCCAAGTGCAACTCCCGAAGATACATTATTCCCCGTAAATTCTTTCATGCCCGCCTCCTGATTATATCCGGACTTTCATTATCACATCGCCTTTATTTATACTTCCCGGTTCTGTGTAAGTAATATTTTTAAACTGATCAGGATTACAGATTATTACAGGAGTTTCAAGGCTGTAGCCTTTTTCTTTCAACTTATCAAAATCTGCCACAATCAGCAAATCGCCTGCCTTAATATGATCTCCGTCTTTTACTTTTACCTCAAAACCTTCTCCTTTTAGGTTAACTGTGTCCATTCCTATATGAATAAGTAAATCTATTCCTTCTTTAGTTGTAATACCGACTGCATGCCCCGTTATAAAAACTGTAGTAATTTTTCCTGCTACAGGAGAATATATCTCATTTTCTTCAGGTAAAATTGCTAATCCTTTTCCAACCATTTCTTCACTGAATGTAGCATCCGGTACATCTTTTATGCTGATAAGCTGTCCCTTCATCGGCGATACTATTTCTACTTCTTTTTTCTTAAAAAACATGATTTCCCTCCATATATTTATTCAAATAAATCTTTAATCCTTTTTATTTGAATTGTAAAATAAAGCTTTTCTTCTTCCGTAAAATTACGCTTATATTCAGTAGTTACATATTCATTTATTTTTTCTGTTATTTTCCATTCATCCGGATAATTCTCTTTTACAAAATGATAAAGTTTCTCATCACCTTTTTCTTTAAGAGGCTGTGCCATAACCAAACGATAACTTAAAAGCTTCAAACTTGCTGTAAAACTATCCTTTTCAACACTTTCTTCTTTTAAGCCTTCAATTTGTTCTGAAATTAAACTCAGTATATCACCCATCATCTTTGTAATAATCCAAGTATCACGCACCTTAATATTTAATTCTGCATTTACAAAATGAATGGCAAGTGCCGCCGCTTCATCAGGCGGAAGTTCATAACCTAACATTTCACTAATCAGCTTCAGTGATTGCTTTCCAATTTGGTATTCCAAAGGGAAAAACCTCCGGATTTCATTTTCCATAGGTATTTGAAAAATCAGATTTTCTTCTCTTCTTTTAATAGCAAAACTTATGTGATCTGTAAGTGTAAGATATATATTCGGATGAAGTTCCGTATCCAGTTTTTCTTTGGCATAAGATATTATTTCATTTGATACCTGTAAATACTCAAGCGGAATGCTCACTAACAAATCTTTGAACTTCTTCAATTCCGCCTCATCTTCAATAGTGAAAATTTTATCTATATCAGTTTCAGATAAAATATCGCCTTTTTTCTTGCCGAAACCGATTCCCCTCCCCATTACTACAACTTCTTTACCCTCATCATCTCTTGAACTTATAACATTATTATTTATAATCCCTTCTATAATCACATTGATTCTCCTTACTTAGAAAAGACCCTTAGCTTTAGTCCAAAATAATTTAATCTCAAAAATATATCTGCATATACAGTTTTATTTCCAAGTAAATAAAAAACCAAATTCCACAGGATAATAAAACACTTATCCGTAAAATTTGGTTTTGCCCTTTCGGTAACAATCCGTCAATATCTATATGTTATAGTATACTACAGGATTATTTCTTTGTCAATATTTGATATTTTCAGCCTGTTTTATGCTATATTTTTCACCATTTTATCTCAAGGTTATTTATTTATGCTTATAACCTGTATACATAGCTAAAACAAAACAGACAGCAGCTGCGACCGCCCAAAATTTGTGGTGTTTCATAATGTTTCCCTCCTATCATAATTTTAGGTTTTTATCTTTTTTAATTATAGCAAAATTTTGCTTTTTTATGCAACTATATCATTTCAACCCTCTCCATAAACTTTCTAAGTAGTTCTACATTTCCATTATACTGGTAGCCGTCTATCCCACATTCATAAGCACCTTTTACATTCTGTGCCAAATCATCTATAAAAAAGCATTCATCCGCCTTTAAGTCATAAGTTTTAAGCACATAGTCAAAAAACGCTTTATCAGGCTTTACCGCCTTTATATCCGCGGAAACTATCTTAGCCTCCAACAACTTAAATGCTTCTATGCTATCCTCATATTTATAAAAAGATTCGGCTGCATTAGAACATAAAAACAGCCTATAGCCTTTATTTTTTAACACCTTCATAAGCTCATACATTTCTACACTTTCAGTTTTATGATTATACCAGCTATATATCACATCTTTAGCCAATGTGTGATATTTTTCATCCAAGTCCTTTATAATTTCCGTATAAATTCCTTCTTCTGTAAGTTCTCCTTTATCGGACTTCGCCCAAGCCTTAGTATATAATATTTTATATTTTAAAAAATTAATCAGTTTAACATCTTTTGTATACATAGATAAAATGTAATCAGGTGAAAAATCCATAATTACATTTCCCATATCAAATAAAATATTTTTGTACATAAATACCCTCCTCTATTTCAATGTCATATGTAAAATTATCTTCTATCTTGTGTCTTTATAGTTTATCACATATTTTTAACACTTAAAAGCATAAGTTTTAAATGAAAATTGCCCTCTATACCGCAATCATAGTATAGAGGGCTTAATTTTTTCTATTACAAATTAAGCTTCTTTTTCATAATTATTATGCTGATAACTGACATTATAGCTATTCCTACTACTTCCATTTCTATTCCCAAACAAGCTACCATATTCATAACATCACCCGGATTGTTAATATTATTAACAATATTATCAACTTCACTTGTATTAGCAAAAGATAATATTGCCGTTGCTCCAAATATCTGTAATGCGGTTGTGATAACCCAATAAGAAATAATTGAACCCAGCATCGGGTGTGCCTTCCAGTTTTGTCCTATCGAGATACAAAGAAATACCAAGCTAAAAGTAGCAAATACAGAACACACAGCCCCAAGTATAAAAAGAAAATATGTTAATCCTGTTACATTATATCTGGCTGCAGCCATAAAAAAATCGTTTAATGTTGCCTTACCTGTAGCCAAAAACTCATTTACTATCCTGATAAACGGATATCCTAAACTTATCGCTATGGTAATTATTGTACCTATACTTGAAGATATAAGCATAGCAAAGTAAATACCTGATTTTTTCACAGGAAGAGTATGTGTGAGATAGCCTTCAATCGAATATACTTTTTTATAAAATCTTACTGCAAATACTAATACAATAATAATATTTACTGCAAAAATTGACAGTATATAAATTCCTGCAAAAATAGCAAAAATATTTTCAAATATAGTCCGTCCCGGCACTCTGGAATAATAAATCTGTTCAAAGATTATCGAGAGCAGATGCATACCTAATACTATTGCATTAATTAATAGAAGCAGCTTTCCTATATTTCTAAATTCATTTTTAACTAATTTGCCAAACATGCGAACACCTCCCTAAATAATCCGTCTATGGATTTTCCTTCTTTCTCCCTTATATTTTCTGCACTGTCATTAAGCACGATATTTCCATCTTTTATAAATACCACATCATCAAGTATCTTTTCTATCTCAGAAATTAGATGGGTTGCTATAATTACCGTTGCCCCCGGATTTATATTGTTTAGTATAGTTTTTAATATATAGTCTCTTGCTGCAGGATCTACTCCCGCAATCGGTTCATCTAACACATATACCTTAGCTGCCCTGCTCATAACTAAGATTAACTGTGCCTTTTCTCTATTTCCTTTTGAAAGAAACTTAAACTTCATATCGGGGGCTATATTTAAGCTTGCAAGCATTGAAAAGGCTTTTTCTTTATTAAAGTCTGTATAAAAGTCTGCAAACAGCTTGGTACATTCATTAAAACTCATTTCATCTCCGAGATAATCTTTATCAGGAAGATAAGAAACTATAGATTTAGTTTCTATGCCCGGCAGATTTCCTCCTATTCTAATTTCTCCTGAAGTCGGAGTTAAAAGCCCGTTTAAAAGCTTTATTAATGTCGTTTTTCCACTTCCATTAGGTCCCAACACTCCAATTATCCTGCCTTCTTCAAGATTTAGGTCAACAGCATTTAATGCCGGCTTTCTTCCATATCTTTTTGTAAGTGCCTTACATTCTATTATATTTCCCATTTTACTTTCCTTTCTCCTGTTAAGCCTTATAACCGGCTATTAAGTTTTGTATTTCTTTCATACTGTAGCCAAGTTCTCTCATATATGTTATACATCTTGAAATCTCTCTCTCTGCCATAGTTTTTTTTGTACCTTTAATTTTATCCACATCCTGTGTAACCGTCCTTCCCGTACTTCTCATAGTTACTAACAGCTCCTCTCTTTCAAGTTCACTAAGCGCTTTCTGCATAGTGTTTGTATTTACTTCCGCTTCTGCTGCAAGTTCTCTTACTGATGGTATCCTGTCTCCCGCCTTATAAACCTCTGTAACTATTCTCCGCCTTATCTCATCCATTAACTGCGGATAGATAGGAAGCCCTTCATCCAGTGACCACGCCATAGTTTCCTCCTTTTTTTAATTTATATCCTGTCTCTTAGTATTGCTGTATTATGTGATTAATACAATATCATAGTAATACATCTTTGTCAACCGGATTTTTAAATTTTATTACACATCAAAACTGACTGCAAAATTATATCACACTTTCTATAAAAAGCTGATAAAACTAAGAAGATACCATATTATTTTACAAACATAGTATCTTCTTATTTTATCTGTTTTTCATTTTAATTCAAATTATTCACTAAACATTACGGGTAGCAGAACAATTAAATATTATTTTACTTCATAAATCCAGCCTTTAGGAGCAGGAAGTTTACCCATTTGAATACCTGTAAGTGTATCGTAAAGTTTCTTAATTACAGGTCCCATTTCATCCGTACCATACTTAAAAGCTATCTCTTTTCCATGATCTACCACCCTTGCAACAGGGCTGATAACAGCCGCAGTTCCACAAAGACCGCATTCTGCAAAATCACTTACTTCACTTAAATAAACTTCTCTTTCTTCTACTTTTAAGCCAAGTATATGCTCTGCCACATAAAGAAGGGAGCGTCTTGTAATAGACGGAAGGATAGTATCCGATTTAGGTGTAACTACCGTACCATCTCCAGTTACAAAGAGGAAGTTGGCTCCCCCTGTTTCCTCTACCTTTGTTCTGGTAGCTGCATCAAGATACATATTTTCTGCATAACCCTCATTATGTGCTGTAACTATAGGATGTAAGCTCATTGCATAATTAAGTCCCGCCTTAACATCACCTGTTCCCCTTGGAGCCGCCCTGTCAAAGTCGCTTACCTTTATGGATATTCCCTTAGTGCCTCCCTTAAAATAAGAGCCTACAGGTGTAGTAAATACTCTGAACTGGTATTCATCAGCAGGCTTCACCCCTATAACCGGGCTTATTCCAAAGGCATAAGGTCTTATATAAAGTGCAGCACCATAGCCAAACGGAGGTACATAGGCTTCATTTGCTTTAACTACCTTTAATACCGCATCAACAAATCTTTCCTTACTAAACACCGGAATTTCAAGCCTTCTACAAGAGTCTTTAAATCTCTCTCCGTTTAAGTCGGGTCTGAAGGTAACTATTCTTCCATCCTCTGTAGTATAAGCCTTCAGCCCCTCAAAACAAGTCTGTGCATACTGCAATACTCCCGCACATTCATTCATAACTATCCTATCATCATCTGTAAGTACCCCCTCATCCCAAGCACCGTTCTTAAAATTTGATACATATCTTTTATCTGTTTTTATATATCCGAAACCGATATTTTCCCAATCTATCTTTGCCTTTTCCATACTTTCCTCCAAAATATAATTGTAGATTTTCTTACAAAAGTCCAAGCTGTCCTGCCACAGCCTTTGGTATATAAGCTTTAACTCTTATTCCGTCACCCTCATATTCTTCGGATAAAAGTTGTCCTTTTTTCCTTATTACCGCTATTTTAGCCGTATCCGCATATGATAACAGGGTATCCACAAATACCTTACCCTCTCTTAGAATCTCTGAAATTTTATTTAACAATTCATCAATTCCCTCCCCTGTCTTAGCAGAACCTTTAACCAGTGCATTCGCTTTAAGGTCTTTAATTATCCTCTCTTCTTCTATCTTATCCTGTTTATTTAAAAATATAACAACAGGCTTGCCGGTGACTTTAAGTTCTTCAAGTGTCCTATAAACCACCTTCATTTGTTCGTCTACCTGAGGGTTGGAGGCATCAGCTACATGAAGTATTAAATCGGCATATTTCGCCTCTTCAAGGGTACTCTTAAACGCATCTACCAAATTATGAGGCAGTTTGCTTATAAAACCTACCGTATCGGTAAACAGCACCTCTTCTCCGTCAGGTATTTTAAGACTCCTTGTGGTCGGATCAAGGGTTGCAAAAAGCTTGTCCTCAGCTAAAATACCTGCATCTGTAATCTTATTAAGAAAGGTTGATTTGCCCGCATTTGTGTAGCCTACTATTGCTATAACCGGTATTCCATCTGACATTCTGTGCTTTCTAAGTGTATCTCTTAAACTTTCCACCTTTTCTATTTCAGTGCGTAACTGACTTATTCTTTCCCTTATCGCTCTCCTGTCCGTCTCAAGCTTGGATTCTCCCGGCCCTCTTGTTCCTATACCTCCTCCAAGCCTTGAAAGATTCTTCCCAAGTCCCGTAAGTCTTGAAGAACGGTATTTTAACTGAGCCATTTCTACCTGAAGTTTACCCTCGCTGCTTTTGGCATGAGAGGCAAATATATCTAGGATTACCAATGTTCTGTCAAGTACTTTTATATCCAGTTCATCTTTAAGGTTAGATAGCTGTGCAGGAGAAAGTTCATCATCACAGACTATCCCGTCCGCTCCCAGTTCTTCTGCAAGAAATTTTATTTCCTCTGCCTTACCTTTTCCTATATAGGTTGCTTTATTTATGCTTTCTAAGTTTTGTATAACTCTTCCTATTGTCTCACCGCCTGCTGTATCTAAAAGTTCCTCTAACTCAGAAAGACTTTCTTCCATTCTGTCTTTCCCTGTTTCCACACCTACCAAAATGAACTTTTCTTTTTTTTCTGATGTTTCTATCATGTGTTCTCCCTACTTCGTCTTCCTCGTTGAAAGAAAAATAACTTCCCTTGCCATCTTCTTATCCTCAGGATATAATTTCGTATACTCTACGGCTGCCTTATAAGCTTTGTTGTAATCAACTGTCTTTTCATAAAGAGTCACCTTTTTTAACATAAGCTGTTTCATAGCTGATACATCTTCTAATGCCAGTCCTTTAAGCACATAATTTATAGCATCTTCGTATTTTTCTTCTTTTATAAGGCATTCCGCCATACCATCATACCAACCGGAAATAGCTACCTTTCCCTGTTCTTCATGCTCATATTTTTCAAAGAAGGCTTTTGCTTCTGTATAATTATTTTCTAATATTGATATTTTGGCAAGATAATAGGAACTTTCCAAAATTCCCTTAGTATAGGCTGTATTAAGGTGCTCTTTAGCTTTGTCTTTATTGCCTCTAAGATATTCTAAAATGCCTGCTTTATAACCGCTTATATCATCAGTTATCTTTATTCCTGCTGCCTTGTTTAATACTTCATCAGCCTTATCCTTTTCTCCCTTTGCAGAAAGAATTTCATATTTTCCAAAATAAGCATCGAAGTTGTCAGGCTCTTTACTTATAGCCAAATCATAATATTCCACAGCCTTCACAGCTTCTCCCATAGCAAAATAGGCTTCTGCAAGTTTCCCGTACAAGCTTACATCGGGGTTTTTAATTTTAAGCATTTCCTCATAAACATCAGCTGCACTCTTATAATCTCCAAGTTTAATTTCCGTAAGTGCAATATATTTTTTAATGTCATTATCTAAAGATGATACTTCCTTAATTGCTGAAGCACTTGCAAACTGCATTAAAGCTTCAGGGTATTTGCCTAATTTAAGATAAGCTATTCCTTTTCCTCTATGTAATGATTTGTTGTTCTCCCTTACTATCTGATTATCTTTAGGAGAGTACCCCTTATCAAAGGTATTTATGGCATCTTCATATTTCTCAAGTCCGATATTTGCAAAGCCTGCCGCTATATAAAATTCCGCTCTCTCAGAATTTTTCTTGATAGCCTCTCCATAAGAATTAAGAGCTTCCTCATACTGCCCCTTTTCCATAAAATTGTTGCCGGCTTTATAATATGAATTAGCAGAGCTGCCACTACAAGCTGTCAAAAATACAGTCAGACAGATTGCCATAACTTTGCTTAGCTTTTTTGTAATCATTATTACCTACCTCCTGAATATCGTTATTTTCAATAGTATTGTAAATTTATGGGCTTGTCAAATAGATTTTTCACTTGACATTTACTATATATATGTATATAATTGATTCGTTGACTTAGGGGATTGGTCAAATGGTATGACAAGGGTCTCCAAAACCTTTAGCGGGGGTTCGATTCCCTCATCCCCTGTACTTTCAGGAAGCGAAGATGCTTCCTTTTTATTTTCACACTTAAAGAGGCAAGCACCCTAATCCGGTGCTTGCCTCAATCTTATTCCATTTTTATGTACTTATCCTTTATAAAATAATCCAAGTAAAATAAATGCCATAACAATAACCGGCAATATGTATGTCATATATCCCCTCATCCATGGCTTTACCTTAATACCCTTACCTTTATTTGCCTCAGTTACAAAATTCTCCCAACCCCAGCCTCTTTTACTTATACAAAAAATAACAAAAATAAACGAACCGATAGGTAAAATCAGATTGCTTACTAAAAAATCTTCCAAATCAAGAAAACTTGTTCCCTTACCCATAGGCTCAATAAAACTCAAAATATTAAATCCTAACGCACAAGGAAGTGAAAGTACCAGTACAACAATACAATTTATAATACTTGCCTCTTTTCTGTTACGACCCGTAATATCCATAGTACAGGCAATAATATTTTCAAATACTGCAAATACGGTAGAGAAAGCTGCAAAGCTCATAAATACAAAAAAAAGACTTCCCCAAACCCTGCCAAGAGGCATATTGTTGAAAATATTCGGAAGTGTTATAAAAATAAGGCTTGGACCGCTGTCAGGCTGTACTTCATAAGTGAAGCAGGCGGGAAAAATAATCAGACCGGAAACTATAGCAACAAAGGTATCTAGCAGACCTATATGTATAGATTCTCCCATAAGACTTCTTTCATTTCCTATATAACTTCCAAATATTGCCATAGATCCCATTCCTATACTGAGAGTAAAAAACGCCTGATTCATAGCCGAAACTATAACCTTTGACCAGCCAATTCTGCTTGCTTTAGCCACATCGGGAAGCAGATAAAAACTAAGCCCCTCCGCACTTCCCTTCATAAAGATACTATTTGCAGCAAGGATTACCATTATAATAAGTAGGCTTGACATCATCCATTTACTCACCTTCTCAAGCCCTTTTTGAAGCCCCAAAGAATTTATAAAAAAACCTACTATTACTACAACCGCCATATATCCCACCTGTATTAAAGGTGAACCTAGCATTCCGGTAAAAAGACTTGTTACTCCCTCTTTATCAAGCAATTCAAAATCACCTTTCGCCATAGATACAAAGTACTTTAACATCCAACCCGCTACGGTAGTGTAAAACATCATAAGAATATAATTCCCCGCCATACAAATAAAGCCATGCAAGTTCCATTTACTGCCTTCCGGTGCTATTTTCCTGTATAAATAAACCGGACTTTTTCTACTCGCCCTTCCCATAGAAAATTCCATTGTCATAACAGGAACACCGAGAATAGCTAAAAAGAATAAATAAATAAGTACAAAGATTCCTCCTCCGTTTTGTCCCGCAAGGTAGGGGAATTTCCACACATTTCCTATTCCTATTGCACAGCCTGCACTTATAAGTATGAAGCCAAGCCTACTCTCCAAGCGTTCCCTTGAACTTTTTTCCGACATTTACTCTCTCCCTCTTTTATTCTCAGTTACACTTCATAATCATAACAAATTCTCTCTGCCATAAACGGCTTGATTTTTTCATTTCCGACAGCCACATGCTCGGGATGTTTAGCATAGATTTCCAGTGCTGTTTCATTTTCAAATAAGCTATCTAATAATACATCAACCGTAGAGCCTCCTAAACCTTCAATATCTACTTTTATCTTGATAATCTCAGGAATCTTATTTTTCAGATTTTCAAGTGTCTCTTTAATCTCTCTTTTCACCTTGTTTCTTTCTTCCATACTTAACTCTTCTTTCAATTTCCATAAAACTAAATGTCTTACCATTTTAATTCCCTCCTAAAAAATAACAAAATATATTATACAAAGCTAAATTCTATAGAATAATAAAATACCGCAATTAAATTGTCAAATACTATTAATCATTTCAGTCTTATATATTGTAACATATTAATCCTCTATTTATGCTTGTTTTAATTATTCAAACTATTTATTCAGTATAAGCAATAGCGATTTTAGTCAAAATATCTACAAATCCTGTAATTGTTTACAAAATTTTTAAATAAATCATATATATGGTTTATATTCTAAAGACTTTCTTACGAAAAACTTATCTAAAACTTTAATCTTGATTGACTATATAGCAATATTGAGATAAAATATAAGATAGGTTTTCAATAGAAAATACCTATATTAAAATACCCGAGAGGCGGTGATTATTATTGTCAACGGATGCTATTAGCGTTATTCGTGAAGCTGAGAAATTAGCTGAATTGGCTGAACGCGATGCAAAGGAAAAAGCTTCTGAAATCATTTCAAAAGCTCATTCTGATGCCAAAGAACTCATTTCATCTAAAGTTTCTGCTGCTAAAGCCGCAGCTGAGGCTAAATTTGCTGAAATCAGCAAGACGAATGAGAGTTTCCTGCAAAAAGCAGAAAGTGAAAATTCGGAAGAAGTAAAGGCTCTTCGCATGCAGGCAGAAGGCAAGAAAAAAGAGGTGGCGGAAAAAGTCACGGAGATGTTATTCTAAAACTCTCTTATGTGCATCTGCAAAAAGGCTCTAAAAATTTAATAAGGAAAGGAGGAGTTAAACATGTCCGTACTACCTATGAAACGCGTATTCATAGCTGCTCTCAAAAAAGACAGAAAGCAGATTCTTGAAAGCTTACAAAGGCTTGGTGTAGTTGAAATCAATGTTCAGGCCAGCAAAGAAATTTTTACCGGAAAAGACGGTGAAGCCGACACGCTGTTTACACAAAAAGATACATCTTCTGCAAAAGCTACTTTCGAAAAAAATGTAAATCTTGCTATACAGGCACTGTCGATATTAGATAGAGAAGCTCCCGTCAAATCCGGTCTAATGGATTCTTTTGCCGGAAGAGATAAAATGAGCAACTCTGAATATGAGTCGCTTACGACTAAGCGTGACAAGATTATGGATATGGTCTACGATCTGAACAGTCTGAATAAAGCTAAAGCTGAAGCTGAAGCTGAAATTCCAAAGCTGCTTAATCAAAGGGAAATGCTTGCCCCATGGCTCGGGTTCACACTTCCGCTTGATTATAAAGGCACAAAAAATACTAAAGCCTTTATCGGAACATTCCCGACAGCTTATGATCAGAGTTCCTTACAGCTTGCATTTGCTGAAAAGGCACCTAATGTAAAGAAAGTAGATATCTCCATTATTAGCAGTAACGAGGAACAAACTTGTGTCCTCATCATCTGCCACAACACCGAGGCAAAAGAAACAGAAGATGCCTTACGCACTCTCAGCTTTGCAAGACCGGCTCTTCCCGGGGTGGTTCCTGCCGAGCAGGAGAAAAGTATTGCCAAAGATTTGGCAAGGCAGGAAGAAATCATACAAACTTCTGCAAAGAAAATTGCGGAATACGCAGAAAAAAGAAGTGAACTTACTTTTATAATTGACTACTTTACTATGCGTGCAGACAAGTATGGTGTAATCGGTGGACTTTTCCAGTCAAAAAGAGTATTTTGTATAACCGGGTATATACCTGAAAGAGATGTTAAATCTCTTGATACAGCAATCACTGCTAAATTTGACTGTGTTGTCGAATACAGCACGCCTTCTGACGAAGAAAATGTGCCTGTTAAATTATCAAATAATTCTTATGCCGCTCCTATTGAGGCAGTTGTTGCCGGTTATGCTCTTCCGGGAAAGGGAGAAGTTGACCCGACCTTTATAGCTTCCATTTTCTATTATGGACTTTATGGGCTTATGCTCTCAGATGCCGCCTACGGTCTGATAATGGTATTTGCTACACTCTTTGTACTTACAAAATTTAAGGGCAGGCTTGAAGAAGGCACAAAGAGAATGTTACAGATGTTCTTTGGCTGTGGTATAGGTACAACAATATGGGGATTTATCTTCGGAAGTTTCTTCGGAGATGTAATTCCTAAATTTACAGAAACTTTCTTTGGAAAAGCTGTAAACTTACCTTATTTACTTGATCCGATTAAGGATCCGGTAACTTTACTCGGTATTGCATTCATTATCGGTATAGTCCACCTTTTATGCGGACTTGGAATTGCTCTTTATACCAACTTAAAGCAGGGTAAGATAATCGAAGCGGTATTTGATGTAATATGCTGGTATCTCTTCTTTGGCGGTCTGTTAGGACTGTTACTCACCACAGAAATGATACAGAATATGTTTAAGTTCAGCATAAATTTCCCACAGACAGTTGTCACACTCTTTACAGTATGTGCACTTGTCGGTGCTGCAGGAATTCTTATTATGGGCGGCAGAGAGTCAACCAATCCGCTTAAAAGACTTCTTAAAGGTCTTTATGCACTCTATGGTATCAGCGGATATTTAAGTGATGTACTCTCCTACTCAAGACTTCTTGCTCTCGGTCTTGCAACAGGTGTTATTTCACAGGTATTTAACACTATCGCAGTTATGCCGGGCGGAAATTTATTTGGTCTTATTTTCTTTATAGTAATTTTTGTAGTAGGACATACTATCAACATTCTTATCAATGCTCTTGGTGCTTATGTGCATACCAACCGTCTTGAATATGTTGAGTTCTTCGGTAAGTTCTATAGCGGAGGCGGTAAGGAATTTGTTCCTTTCGCTGAAAATACAAAATACTTTGTAGTTAAGAACAATAAATAACCCAAACTATTCACGCCATAAATTACAAAACTCTTACTCGCACATAACACTGTAGAATAAGATGTTTCGTGAATAATTATAATAAATAAATTAAAATTTGGAGGTAATTTTTATGTCAGGTTTAGGACTTTTCTTTGCAGTTCTTGGTGCTGCTCTTGCAGCAGGTGTTGCAGGTGCCGGTTCAGCTAAGGGTGTAGGTATTGCAGGTCAGGCGGCAGCAGGCGTTGTTACTGATGACCCTAGCCAGTTCGGTCGTGTTCTTGTATTACAGCTTCTTCCGGGTACACAGGGTATTTACGGTCTTCTTATTGCCTTCATCGCTCTCCTTAATCTTGGAGTAATCGGTGGCAATGTTCAAGAGATTTCCCTTGTAAAAGGTCTTGCTTACTTTGCAGCTTGTATGCCTATAGCTATAGCAGGTTATATGTCAGCAGTATATCAGGCTAAGGCTGCCGTTGCTTCTATCGCTCTTGCTGCAAAGCGTCCTGATCAGTTCGGTAAGTCAATGATTTTCCCTTCAATGGTTGAGACTTATGCGATTTTAGCACTTCTTGTTTCTTTCCTTGCACTCATCGGTGTTAACGGAATGAATTTCTAACTATCACTAATTTTCTCAATTTAGAAATTTAGTCGTTTGACATACAGCTTGTAATGTCAGTAGTTTGTGAAAATAAAAACAAGGAGGCAACATGACAGGATTAGAAAAAATCACCGGCGAAATCAAAGCTGAAGCCGATAAAAGTGTAGCCGTTATCATCGACAAAGCTAATGCTGAAGCTGCGAATATTACTGCCGGTGCTGAAAAAGAAGCTGCAGAAACCATTGAAAAAATTAATCATGATGTTTCTGTTCGCCTGTCTGCCAGCAAATCCACTGCCGAATCGGCTGCCGCCCTTAGAAAGCGCCGTCTGATTCTTGAGGAAAAGCAAAAACTGATAGGTGAAGTAATAGAAGAAGCTAAGAATTTAATCTATGCTCTTCCTGATAGCATATATTTTGATAAAATACTTAAATTAGCAGAAAAAAATGTAAGTCCTGCTGCGGGAACAATAATTTTTAATGCAAAAGACCTTGACAGACTTCCTGCTGATTTTGAAACAAAGCTTAATGCCATTGCTGTATCAAAAGGCGGAAAGCTCACTGTTTCTAAAGAACCCCGTCCTATAGACGGCGGATTTATACTTCTTTATGAAGGTATAGACCAAAACTGCTCTATCACCTCTCTTTTTGAGACAAATATAGAAACAGTACAGGATAAAATACAGAAACTCTTGTTTTAACCATGAAAAAAACTTGGAGGTAATATGTCAGAAGAATATGTTTATGCGGTCGCAAGAATCCGCAGTGCCGAACTTCGTTTATTAACAAGTTCGGTTCTCGAATCTATTCTTGCCGCAAAAAGCTATGATGAATGCCTTCGCCTGTTATCAGACCATGGTTGGGACATAGGTGAATCAATGTCTTTATCCACCATACTGAAGAATGAAAGGGATAAGACTTGGAAATTTATTTCCGAACTTATTTCCGATCCACATGTCTTCGATGTATTTCTCTACGCAAATGACTATCACAACCTGAAAGCCGCAGTTAAGTCTGCTGCTGAACAGGTAAATCGTGATGATGTTTATTTGGAAAAAGATCAGTGCTCTATTGATCCGGAAATCATCCGTAAGGCACTTCATCAGAGGGATTTTTCCACACTTCCTGCTGACATGCAGAAGGTTGCAGCTAAATCCCTTGATACTCTTTTACACACAGGCGATGGTGGGCTTTGCGATATCATTATCGACAAAGCTGCACTTACTAAAATATATGAGTCCGGCAAAGACTCAGGTAATGAAATACTTGAATTATACGGGGAACTCACAGTAGCGGCTGCCAATATAAAGACTGCAATAAGAGCTTGTATGATAGGTAAGGATATTTCCTTCCTTGAAAAGGCATTAGCTCCTTGTGATTCTCTAAATGTAGACAGACTTGCAAAAGCTGCTACGGAAAGCCTTGATGCAATTTATGAATATCTTTCACACACAGCCTATTTGGATGCAGTTCCTGAGATAAAAAAATCCCCTTCAGCATTTGAACGGTGGTGTGATAATCTGATAATTGCAAAAATTCGTCCACAGCGTCATAATCCGTTTTCAATCGGACCTCTTGCAGCCTATATACTTGCAAGGGAAAATGAAATAAAATCTGTGAGAATCGTACTTTCAGGCAAGATAAATAATCTTTCCGACGATTCCCTCAGGGAAAGGGTAAGGGAAATGTATGTCTAGAATAGCAGTTATGGGAGACATAGACAGTATCTATGGTTTCGGTGCTCTTGGTTTTGACACCTTCCCTTTTACCGAACAGGCTGAAGCAGCCAAGAAACTTCGTGAACTGGCTGAAGGAGATTATTCCATCATCTATATGACTGAAGCTTTGGCTGAAAAATTAAGTGACTTGATTGATCATTACAGGGAAGAATTACTTCCTGCAATCATACTCATTCCGGGAGTTTCCGGCAATACCGGCAAGGGAATTGAGTTAGTCAAGAAGTCTGTGGAACAGGCAGTTGGTTCAGATATCATCTTTAATAACTAAGGAGCATAAGAATGAATACAGGAACAATCAAAAAAATCGCCGGACCTCTTGTTATAGCCAGAGGTATGGGCGGAGCAAATATGTTCGACGTTGTTCGTGTAAGTGAGCAGCGTCTTATAGGAGAAATCATCGAAATGCATGGTGATGAAGCTTCTATACAGGTTTACGAAGAAACCTCCGGTCTTGCTCCGGGAGCACCTGTTGAGTCTACAGGACTTCCTATGAGTGTTGAGTTAGGACCCGGTCTTATCGGAAGTATTTATGATGGAATTCAGCGCCCTCTTGATGACATTATGAAGGTAACAGGAGGAAACCTCCTTAGCCGTGGTGTTGAAGTTCCTGCACTAAAGCGTGAAAAAGTGTGGCACTTTGTACCTGCTAAAAAGGTAGGTGACAAAGTTACACATGGCGATATAATCGGAACTGTTCAGGAAACTCAGGTAGTTTCCCATAAGATTCTTGCACCTATCGGTGTAGATGGTGAAATTGCTGAAATTGCTGAAGGTGATTACAAGATTACAGATATGGTGGCTAAGGTTAAAAATGCTGACGGCGAACTTAAAGAAATCGGTCTTATGCAGAAATGGCCTGTTCGTAAGGAGCGTCCTTATAAGCAGAAGCTTTCTCCTGATATGCCGCTTATCACAGGACAGAGAATAGTAGATACCCTCTTCCCTATAGCTAAAGGCGGTGTCGCAGCAGTTCCCGGACCTTTCGGTTCAGGTAAGACTGTAGTTCAGCATCAGCTTGCAAAATGGGCAGAGGCTGACATCGTAGTTTATATCGGTTGCGGTGAGCGTGGAAATGAGATGACCGATGTTCTTAACGAGTTCCCTGAACTTATCGATCCTAAGACAGGTCACTCTCTTATGGAAAGAACCGTACTTATTGCAAATACCTCAGATATGCCGGTTGCGGCTCGTGAGGCAAGTGTATATACAGGTATTACCATAGCTGAGTACTTCAGAGATATGGGATATTCAGTAGCTCTGATGGCTGACTCCACTTCCCGTTGGGCAGAGGCTCTTCGTGAGATGTCAGGTCGTCTTGAGGAAATGCCGGGTGAAGAAGGTTACCCTGCCTACCTCGGTTCCCGCCTTGCACAGTTCTATGAGCGTGCAGGTAGAGTTAAGGTACTTGGTGAGGAGGATAAAGAAGGAAGCCTTTCAGTTATCGGTGCGGTTTCCCCTGCCGGCGGTGATATATCCGAGCCGGTTACACAGGCTACTCTGCGTATCGTAAAGGTATTCTGGAGACTTGATGCCAACCTTGCTTATCAGCGTCACTTCCCTGCTATCAACTGGCTTGAGAGTTATTCTCTTTATAATACAATGGATCCTTGGTTTGCTAAAAATATCAATGAGGACTGGGTTCCATTTAAGAACAGAGTAATGGCTATCCTTCAAGATGAGTCAGCACTTAAAGAAATGGTTCAGCTTGTCGGTGAAGATGCTCTTTCAGCTCCTGACCGTCTTAAAATGGAAGTTGCAAGATCTGTAAGAGAGGATTTACTCCAGCAGAACGCATTTATGGAGGAAGATACTTATACTTCTCTTCATAAACAGTTTATGCTTATGAAACTTATACTTACTTTCTATGATATTTGCCTTGAGGCTCTTGATAAGGGTGCAAATATCAATAAGCTTATAGCTATGGAAGTTCGTGAGCCTATCGGTCGTTTTAAATATACTGCTGAGGACAAGGTTGATGCCAGATTTAAGGAAATCGAGGCAGCCCTTGCTAAAGAAGCAGATGATGTTGCACAGGAGGTAGACTTCTAATGGCAAAAGAATATAGAACAATACAAGAGGTTGCCGGTCCTCTTATGCTCGTACGCGGTGTAACTGATGTCGCATACGATGAACTCGGTGAAATCGAACTTGCTGACGGAAGCAGACGCAGGTGCAGGGTACTTGAAATAGATGACGGTAATGCGCTTGTACAGCTTTTTGAGTCTTCAACAGGTATAAACCTTGAAAGCTCAAAGGTACGCTTCCTCGGAAGAAGTATGGAGATTGGTGTATCTGAGGATATGCTCTCTCGTGTCTTTGACGGTCTTGGTCGTCCTATTGACGGCGGTCCTGAAATTCTTCCTGAAGAAAGGCGTGATGTAGCAGGCCTTCCTATGAACCCTGCTGCAAGAAGCTATCCTGAGGAGTTTATTCAGACAGGTGTATCCGCTATTGACGGTCTTAATACACTTGTTCGTGGACAGAAACTTCCTATTTTCTCAGGTTCAGGTCTTCCACATGCTGAACTTGCCGCACAGATTGCCCGTCAGGCAAAAGTTGTAGGAACAGACGAGCCGTTTGCGGTTGTATTTGCCGCTATGGGTATTACCTTTGAAGAGTCCAACTACTTCGTAGAGTCCTTCAAGGAGACGGGAGCTATTGACAGGGCTGTTCTCTTTATGAACCTTGCAAACGACCCTGCTGTAGAGCGTATTGCTACTCCTAAGATGGCACTCACCACAGCTGAGTTCCTTGCTTTTGAAAAGGGAATGCATGTACTTGTAATTCTTACCGATATTACAAACTATGCAGATGCTCTTCGTGAGATTTCCGCAGCCCGCAAGGAAGTTCCGGGTCGTCGCGGATATCCGGGTTACATGTATACCGACCTTGCTACTATGTATGAGCGTGCAGGCCGTCAGAACGGAAAGAACGGATCTATCACTATGATTCCTATTCTTACCATGCCTGAGGATGATAAGACTCATCCAATCCCTGACCTTACCGGATATATCACAGAGGGACAGATTATTCTTTCCCGTGATCTTTATCGTAAGAAGATTGAGCCACCTATAAATGTTCTTCCTTCTCTTTCCCGTCTTAAAGATAAGGGTATCGGTGAGGGTAAGACCAGAGCAGACCATGCAAACACCATGAACCAGCTTTTCTCAGCTTATGCTCGTGGTAAGGATGCTAAAGAGCTTATGGTCATCCTCGGTGAGGCAGCTCTTTCTGATATAGACAAACTTTATGCTAAATTTGCAGATGAATTTGAAGCTGTATATGTATCACAGGGCTTCAGAACAGACAGAAGCATTGAAGAAACCTTAAACATCGGCTGGGATCTCCTCAAAATCCTTCCTAGAAGTGAGCTGAAGAGAATCAGAGATGAATACCTTGATAAGTACTACGATAAGAAATAAGATATCGCATAAACGACTTCGTAATGCTAACAAATGAGTGTAAGCTTGCTTACAAACTCATTTGTCAGCTTACGAAGGGTAACGATACGAAATAGACTACGCGTCAGCGAAGTCTATGAGTAGCGTATGTTTATGCGTTACTCTTAAACAAATTATCCAAGCTTGCTTACAGACTTATTCGCAAGGTTATGATGGGTAACGATACGAAATAGATTGTGCAAAGCACAATCTATGAGTGATGCGTTTATGCGTATAACTACTATTATCAATTATCAAGGGAGGTGAAAATTTGGCAACTGTTAATGCAACAAGAATGGAGCTTACGAGGCTTAAAGGTAAACTTATTACCGCCACCAGAGGGCATAAACTCCTCAAAGACAAGCGTGATGAGCTTATGCGTGAGTTCCTTGACCTTGTTAGAAAAAACAAAGCTTTGCGTGAAAAGGTTGAAACAGACCTTATAAACGCAAACAAGAACTTTGTTATAGCCCGCTCTACAATGTCAGATGAGACTGTAAGAGTTGCCTTTATGGCACCTAAACAGGAGCTGACAGTTGAGGTAAGCACCCGTAATGTAATGAGTGTTAATATACCTCAATTTGAAACAAAGGCCAGAACCGGCGATGAGGGAGATATCTACTCTTACGGTTTTGCCTTTACTTCAAGCGATCTTGACACTGCCGTTCTCTCTCTTTCAAATATTCAGAAAGACCTTATTACCCTTGCAGAGGTAGAAAAGTCCTGCTCGCTTATGGCTGCTGAAATTGAAAAGACAAGAAGGCGTGTTAATGCTCTTGAATATGTTATGATACCTACCTTACAGGCTAATATCAAGATGATAACCATGAAGCTTGATGAGAACGAAAGAAGCACTCAGATAAGACTTATGAAAGTTAAGGATATGATGCTTGAAGAAAAACATCATTATAAAGAAAGACAGCAGGAAGCTGTGTAATATCTAAATAAGGAGCTACGATTACAATTTAGTCGTAGCTCCTATTTTACTTCTTATCTTGTATAAACTAACTTATCCTCAAGTCCTCCAAATCCACCTTCTATGCTTCTTAGATATACATATTTAATATTATCAAAATTACCCTCTAGCTTATACTTAAATTTTCCGTCTTTTGTTTCCATTCTATTGGAAAAAACCATTATACATAGTTTATCTCCCTCTTTTTCATATGTTATTTCTTCACACTCTAGCCTATTAATAGCTTTACCTTCAACAATTATCACATTATCCGAAAAATCAATTTTATCAATGCGAACATCATTAGCAGATAATAAAGTTAAACCTCTTTTTATATATTCCGGCATGTTTTTTCCCCATCCTACAAAAAGATATAAAAAAACAGACAGGATTAATATAACAATGAACCAAATTAAACTTAAAATTATTTTTTTACTTTTTGACAATGATTTAAATTTAATTAATAAAATCAAACCTAAAATAATAAATAAGGTTAAAGAAGCAAAAAAAGTATAATTATTAATTATATTAGGAATTATTCTATTTTTAATCATAACTTCTCTAGCCTTTCTTATCTAAAATATAAAGCTCCTTTATAGATTGATGGACTACCTGCCCATAATGAAAAATTATATTCTTTTTTCTCACCCCAGTTAGATGTCAATATTTT